>JAXDQG010000412.1:0-6654 GCA_034667945.1 Acidimicrobiia bacterium
GACCGGGGGAACGACCAGGTTGCCCACCGACCCTCCCGAGGAGGCGATGCCGACAGCCAAGCCGCGCCTTCGGACGAACCACCGCACCACGGTGGCGTTGCAGGGCACCCACGTCGCGCTCATGCCAATCGCCGCTACCAGGCCAAGGCTGAGGTAGACCTGCCAGAGCTGGTGCGACATACCGAAGCCAGTCCAGCCCAGCCCGAGGATGACGCTGCCGGTCGCCACCACCCGGCCGGGCCCGAAGCGATCCGTCGCCCACCCCGACACGGAGGAAAGCGCCGAGTACAGCGCCACATAGATCGCATAGGGCAGCACCAACTGGCTACGGCTCCACCCGGTGTCCTTGGTGATCTCCGTGACGAACACGCCGAAGCTGAACTGCAGGCCGTAGCCCACGAACAGCACGGTGAAGGCCGCCGCCACCACTCGCCATCCATAGAACAGCCGCCCGCTCGGGGCCACTGCGGCGGTGGCCGCGTTCTGCACGGTCGTCACGTCAACACTCCCTCCCCGATGGCGATGGCGGCGCCCCAGTGAGCGCTTCCCCGACCGCACGCCACGCCCACCGGTCTTGTACCCCATCGTCGGCGGCAGCGGCAGCCTACGCAATCTGACCTTCAGTGCCCCAGGCTCCGGCCGCCGCGCTGCGCTCGCAGCACGGCGCGGCGCCGGAGAGCGAAGTGGCCTACCAGGCCCCCTCGGCCCGCAGCTGATCCAACTCCTCCCACGAGAAGCCCACCTCGAGCAGCACCTCCTCGGTGTGGCGGCCCAGATCGGGCGCGGCTGCGCCGGGCTCCGCGGGCGTCTCGGAGAAGTGGATGGGCGAGCCGATGACCGGAATCGACCCCAACTCCGGATGCTCGGCCTGCACCAGATAGCCGTTCTCCCACGGTTGCGGGTCGGCAACGAGCTGGGCGTAGTCGTTGACCGGGGCGAAGCGTTGACGAGTGGCCCGCAGCCGTGCGCACCACTCCTCCGTGGTGCGGGTCGGAAAGATCTCGTTGCACAGGGCTCGCAGTTCGGCCAAGGCCTCAGGCGTTTGGAACAGCGTGTTGAAGCGCGGATCGTCGAAGAGGTCCTCACGCTCGATGGACTGGCAGAAGCCCTTCCACAGCTCGCTCGGTACACCGACGATCGCGATCCAACCGTCAAGGGTCGGGAAGATGCCGTACAGCGCCCGCAACAGCGGGTGGCCGCGATTCGGCCGGCCCGGCAACTGACCCGACAGCAGGTAGTGGGTGATCTCCGAGGCCTGGGCCCAGATCTGACCACCCAGCAAGGAGACATCCACCCGCTGGCCCCGGCCGGAGGACGCCCGGTGCAGGAGGGCAGCCAGCACGCCGACGACGAGGTTCTGACTGCCGCAGTGGTCGGCCACGACGGCGGCGACCGGTGTCGGATCACCGCCGTCGACGCCGGTGGCGGAGATCAAGCCGCCGTACGCCTGACCGGACAGGTCCGCCCCTTCGCGCATCGCTTCCGGGCCCCGGGTCCCAAAGGCGGATGCCGCCGCGTACACCAGCCGGGGGTTGATGGCGGACAGGTGCTCGTAGCTGAGCCCCCAGCTCTCCATGGTTCCGGGACAGAAGTTCGTGAGCAGGACATCCGCGGTCTCGACCAGCCGCTCGAGTGCCCGTCGGCCACCGGCGGTGCGGAGGTCCAGCGTCACGGAGCGCTTGCCCCGGTTGAGCGCCTGGAAGTAGGCGGACCGGTTGTCGTCCTGCGAGATGGTGATCCAGCGGATCAGGTCGCCCACGCCCGGCTGCTCGATCTTCACCACATCGGCGCCCAGATCATGCAGCATGGCCCCGGCTTGCGGGCCCTGCACCACGATGGAGGCGTCGAGTACGCGGATGCCGTGCAGTGGACCCATCGAATTCCTCTATTTCCCGCGCCGAGAGGCAGCGCTGCCAGGCCGCGCACCCTCGGACACGGTCGACCTTGGATATAAGGTCACCTTATGCGTGTGCACGCGACAGAGAACGTGACCGCGACCCTCACCTCCGAGCCTGGCAGGCAGCCGGAGGTGGCCGTCGAGGCCCGCACGATCAATGCGTTGCTGTCGCTGCCGCCTGGTTTCGGCGGGCAGAAGCGGGATGACACCGCCAACCCCGAGCAGCTCTTCGGCGGCGCGCTCACCGGCTGCTTTGCCTTCGCAGTCCAGTACGTCGGACGCCGGGCCCGGGCGGACGTCGACGGTCTGGTGTGCCGGGCCGAGGTGCGGGTCGGCCAAGCCCGTGACCTCGGCAACGAGCTCGAGGTGGACGTGGTGGTCGAGTTGCCCGGGGTGCCGCAGGAGCAGGCCGAGGAGTTGGTCGCCAACGCCAGGCGCTACTGCCCGTTCCACCGGGCCATCGAGGGGAACGTGCGCGAGACGATCACCGTACGGGGCTCCGACCGCGGGGCCGAATGAGCGGGCCGATCGGCTACGAGGTCGTCGACCACGTGGCCCGGATCACCCTCGACCGGCCGGAGTACCGCAACGCCCAGAGCCGGGTGCTGCTCGAACGCCTGGACGAGGCGTTCCAACAAGCCGCCGAGGACCACGACGTGCGCGTGGTGGCGCTCTTCGGGGCGGGCGACCACTTCTCCGCCGGGCACGACCTCGGGACGCCCGAAGAGCTGGCCGACCAGAAGGAGCGCCCTTGGCGGGGTGGCATCCGCGGCTGGTACGAGAAGACCTACGAGCTGTTCTTCGACAACACGCTGCGTTGGCGCAACCTGCCGAAGCCGACAGTCGCCGCAGTGCAGGGGTACTGCATCTTCGGCGGCTGGATGATCTCCTCCGCCATGGACGTGATCTTCGCCGCCGATGATGCCATGTTCCTCGGCAGCCACTTCCAGTACTTCGCCATGCCCTGGGACCTCTCGGCCCGCAAGGCCAAGGAACTGCTCTTCGAGCCGCGGTTCATGGATGCCGTCGAGGCCGAGCGCGAGGGACTGGTCAACCGGGTGGTGCCCCGTCCCCGGCTCGAGGCCGAGACGCTGGAATGGGCCGCCCGGGTAGCCGAGAACGACCCGTTCCAGCTCCGCATGACGAAGTTGGCCGTGAACCAGGCCCAGGATGCTGCCGGCTACACGACCCATCTGACCTCGGCCCATGCCTTGTATGTGCTGGGACGGCTCGGTGAGCGCGACCCCGATTCGCTGGTGGTCGAATCAGGCGGACGGCGCCGCCCGATGGTGCAGAGGGCGCTCGACAACTGGAAGTCCGGCCGCACAGCGGAATAGCCGTTCCCCGGCCTCTGCGGATGTACCGACCTGAAGGAAGGTGACCTGGTGACCACGTTGACCGTGTCCCGCCTCGACCGGACGGCCACGCCTGAGGAGGTGGCCGAGGCGCTGCGCCGCGACGGCTGCTGCGTCGTGGAGCGACTGGTCGACGGCGAGGTCCTCGACCAGGTCCGGGCCGAGGTCGAGCCCTATGTGGACGCGACCCGGTTCGGTCGCGACAACTTCTCGGGCACGGCGACCAGGCGGACGGGCGCGCTGATCGCCCGGTCGCCCACCTTCCGTCAGCAGTTGGTCGTGCACCCCCTTGTGCTGAGCACGGCCCAGGAGGTGCTGGGGCCGTATGCGCCGCGAATCCAGCTGCATTTGACGCAGGTGATCGACATCGGGCCGGAGGAGACCGGTCAGATGATCCATCGCGACCAGTGGGCCTTCGACTTCTCGTTCCCGGCCGGCATGGAATGCCTGTGCAACACCATGTGGGCGATGACGGACTTCACCGAAAGAAACGGCGGCACTCGGGTGATCCCGGGATCGAATCATTGGGACGACAAGCTGAAGCCGGTCTATGAGGACACGCTCGGCATCGCCATGCCCAAGGGATCGGCCTTGTTCTACACCGGGTCGGTGTACCACGGCGGCGGGGCCAACAACTCCGACGAGCGGCGGCTCGGCATCAATGTGGCGTACACGCTGAGCTGGCTGCGGCAGGAGGAGAACCAGTATTTGGCCTGTCCGCCCGAGGTCGCCCGAGACCTGCCGATCGGGTTGCTGCGCCTCATCGGCTATTCGATGGGCGGCTATGCGCTTGGCTATTTCGGCGACGTGCAGGACCCGCTCGAAGCCCTCGGTATCGATCCCCGCCAGGCCAAGGGCGACGGCAAGTACACCATCACCGGCACATCGTTCAGCTGACCCTCCCGGTGGCGCGCCCGAACCCTGCTCGGTGCCGCTGGTAGCGTCCGTGGATCGGGGAGCGGTGCGTCTCGCACGGGGGAATCGACTCCCGCCTCGAGCGCCGGGGGGTGTCATGGGGTTTGTGCACATCGACCACGTCGGGCTGGTGGCTGCCACCATCGAGCAGGCCCGCCAGGTGCTGGGGGACGCTTTGGGGCTGGATCTCGACGAGGCCCGTTCGCAGTGGCCGACGGGCAGCTACTTCCCGCCCGAGCAGACCTACAACTACTTCTTCCAGGTCGGCGAGGGCGAGACCCAGGTCGAGGTGCTGATTCCCGAGGACGGTGCCACCAGCGGGGCGGCGCGTTTCCTGGTCAAGCGGGGTCCGGGGCTGCACCACATCTGTTACGCCTGCGCGGACGTGCACGCCGAGGCCGAACGCCTCTTGGGCAGGGGCCTGAGCGAGATCGACATCCCGCGGGGGCCCAGCGGCCGGCGGACGGTGGCGTTCTTCCATCCTCGCGGCACCGGTGGCGTGCTCACGGAGCTCGTCCCTGTTCGCGGGCCGAGGGCGCACCGCCCAAACGGCTGAGCTCGGCATTTCGGACCTCGCGGCACCCCGCCCGGTCGACGGCGGGCTGCCGATGGTGCTAGATCGCCCGACGTGGCTGTCCGTGGCACTTCTGTCCTCCGCCGTGAGGACCACGACCTTCTGACCACCGGTGGGCTGTTCGTGGCCGATCGGCGCCTGCCGAATGCGGCCCATGTCACCTACGTGACCTCTACCGAGGCTCATGCCCGGATCGAGCGGGTGGACGTCTCTGCGGCGAGACGCGCCCCGGGTGTGCTGGACGTCGTGACGGCTGCCGACCTGGGAGAGATGGGGCCCGAGGGGTCCGCGAGCCCCGACCTCGACCCGGCGATGCGGCGTCCCCTGCTGGCTCGCGAGCGGGTGCGCTTCGTGGGTGAGCCGGTGGTGGCGATCGTGAGTGAGAACCCCTACCTCGGCGCGGACGCTGCCGAGTTGGTGCGCATCGACTACCAGCCGCTGCCGGCCCTGGTCGACCCGGAGCGCGCCCTCGACGCTGACGCTCCGCTGCTGTTCGAGGGGACGGTGGCGGGGAATCTGGCTGTGCACCTGGAAGCTCCCGGACTCGCGGCCGACTTCGACCGTTGCGAGGTCGTCGTCGACGTCCGAATCGTCAACAACCGGGTGGCGGCGGCGCCGATGGAGCCCCGGGTCGCCGCCTCTGAGTGGGTGGACGGCCGGCTCATCCACTACTCGGCCGGCCAGGGCACGCACCCGGTGATGGGCGGGCTGGCCAAGGCCTACGGGCTCGACCGTTCACAGGTCCGGGTGATCGCCCGGGACGTGGGCGGCAGCTTCGGGGCCAAGGGTCGGCCGCACCCGGAAGAGCTGCTGTTGCCGTTCCTGGCCCGCCGGGTCGGTCGGCCGGTCGTGTGGGTGCCGGCACGGTCGACCGACATGGTGGGGCTGTCCCATGGGCGGGGGCAGATCCAATACGTACGCATCGGCGGCCGACGGGACGGCCGGATCTCGGCATACGAGGTGCGCATCCTGCAGGACGCCGGTGCCTACCCGGGCGGTGGGGCGATGCTGCCCAACAACAC
Source organism: Acidimicrobiia bacterium (assembly GCA_034667945.1). Classification (GTDB taxonomy): domain Bacteria; phylum Actinomycetota; class Acidimicrobiia; order Acidimicrobiales; family CAIXPF01; genus JAXDQG01. The sequence continues at coordinate 5,764 of JAXDQG010000412.1, forward strand.
GCGGGTCATGCTGACCGGCTGCTACCAGATTTCTACGGCGGCCTTTTCGGCCGATTCCGTCGTGACCAATACGACCCCGGTGGGGGCGTATCGGGGCGCCGGGCGGCCGGAGGCTGCGGCGGCCATCGAGCGGGCGGTGGACCGGTTCGCGGCCGAGATCAGGATGGATCCGGCCGAGGTGCGTCGGCGTAACTTCCTGGGTTTCGAGCAGTTCCCGTTTCAGACGTTGACGGGTACGCCCTACGACAGCGGGGACTATGCAGCCGCCTTGGAGCGGGCGCTGGAGGCTGCTGGATACGACGACCTGCGAGCCGAGCAGGCTCGTCGCCGGGAGTCGGGCGCAACGACGCTCCTGGGCATCGGGTTGTCGACGTACGTCGAGCGCACGGCTGGGGTGTTCCGGCCGGACTATGGGGCAGTCTCCTTGCAGGGAGATGGGCGTCTGCTGGCGCTTACCGGCTCGTCGCCCTACGGGCAGGGGCACCACACGGCGTGGGCCATGCTGGTCAGCGACCGGACCGGTGTGCCTCTCGATCGGATCGACGTGGTGCATGGGGACACCGATGTCGTGCCGCGCGGTGGCATCACCGGTGGGTCCCGGTCCGTGCAGTCCAACGGTGTGGCCATGTGGCAGGCGGCCGGGTTGCTGGTGGACGAGGCGCGGAAGCTGGCCGCCGACTTGTTGGAGGCAAACGTCGACGACGTTGTGCTGGACAATGCCCGTGGGGCGTTCCACGTGGCGGGTACGCCGGTGCGGGCGCTGACCTGGGCGGAGCTGGCCGTCGCTGGAGCTGGGCTGGGAGAGGATGGTGGCGCTCGGCGGGGCTCCGACGAGCGGCGGATCTTGCACGCCGAGACCGACTTCGAGGCGGCCGGGCCCACGTTTCCCTT
>JAXDQG010000413.1:0-3650 GCA_034667945.1 Acidimicrobiia bacterium
CAGGGCGCCCACCGCCAGCGGCGCAAGACGGGTCAACCAGCGGGACGGGCGCTTGCTGACCGGCAGAAGGATTGGATCGGGGGATACGGGCGGAGTCGACGCTAGGGGCGGGTCGGCGATCATAGCCCGTACCGTACGGATGGGTCTCACCGCGTCAACCGAAGCGGAACATTTACCTACTTTCGAGGCTTGCGCGGACAATCGAGGCTTGCGCGGACAATAAGGCTGGCGCCACCCAAGAGCGCGAGTACGCCGCCGACCGCCGTCACCCACACGCCGGGCCGGGTCGGCAGCGGCGACCGCTGGACGGCTACCACAGCAAGCAGGGCGCCAGCTCCGACGAGCAGGGACAACGCCCCGGCAAGACGCCATCGCCGTAGGCCGACTGCCAGGAAGACCAGCCCAACCGCCACCGGCAAGAGGAACCAGAGGGGCGCCAGCTGCGCGGCCGTCCCGTGGAGCACGCCGAGCGTCCTTGCGGACCTCAGGGTGGCGAAGCTCGACCGGACCCGGGCACCCGAGCGCACCCAGCCCGAGAAGGCGCCGACGAGTGAGGTGCAGGCGCCGGCCAGGGTCAGTCCGAGCGCGGCACTCCGCCAGGTCGACGCCACGGTCCGCCCGCGGCGTCGTCCGGTCAGATCAGCCATCCCTCCGGTCATCGGCCGAGGCGTGGAGCAGTCCGTACACCACCGAGTCGACCAGGGCCTGCCAGGACGCCTCGATGATGTTCTCGGACACGCCCATAGTCGTCCACGTGCGGTGTCCGTCGGTGGAATCGATGAGCACGCGCACCACCGCGCCGGTGCCCAGCCCGGTGTCGAGCACGCGGACCTTGTAGTCCGACAGTGACATCGAGGCGAGCGCCGGGAAGCGGTCGGCGACGGCTGCTCGGAACGCCGCATCCAGCGCGTTCACGGGACCGTTGCCCTCGCCGGTGGCCAGGATGCGGTCGCCGTTGACCCGAACCTTGATCGTGCACTCGGTCTCGATGCCTTCGGCATGGCCCAAAGGGTTCTCGACGATGTCGCCGGCGGCGCCCGGGCGGTGCTCGACGGTGACCCGGAAGGACTCCAGTTCAAAGAAGTCGGGACGCCAGCCGGTGCATCGCCGCATCAGCAGTTCCAGCGAGGCATCAGCCGTTTCGAAGAAGTAGCCGGAGGACTCGAGCACCTTCAGCTGGTCGAGCACCTGCCCGAGCTGCGGGGCGGTCAATTCGAGGCCCATCTCCTTGGCCTTGAACTCCATGGTCGCCCGGCCGGAGAGGTCGGATACCAGGAACCGGGTTCCGTTACCCACCTGCGCCGGATCGACGTGCTCGTAGGAGTCGGGGCGACGGGCCAGGGCGGAGGTGTGCAACCCCGCCTTGTGGGCGAAGGCGGACTGACCGACGTAGGGGGCGCCGCTCAGATGCGGAAGATTGACCAGTTCAGCAACGTGGTGGCTGATCTGGGTCAGCTTCTCCATGCAGCCGAGAGGCAAGGTCTGGATGCCCATCTTCAACGTCAGGTTAGGCACCATTTGCGTCAGATCGCAGTTGCCGGTGCGCTCGCCATATCCGTTCATCGTCACTTGAACCTGCGTCGCCCCAGAGATCACCGCGGCGATGGCATTGGGCACGGCACAGCCGGTGTCGTTCTGCGTGTGAATGCCGATCTGCAAACTGCCGAAATTCTGCACACCGCCGAAATGACGAACGACGTCCGCCACGATGGGCTGCACCTCATGGGGCAGGCTGCCACCGTTGGTGTCGCAGAGGACGAGGCAGTCGGCGCCATTGACGGCAGCCGCTTCGAGCACCCGCAGGGCGAATTCCGGGTTGCGTTTGTAGCCATCGAAGAAGTGCTCGGCGTCGAAGAAAACCCGCAAGCCGTTGGCCTTGAGGAAGCCCACCGACTCGGCGACCATGGCGACACCCTCGTCAAGGGTGGTGCGCAGAGCCTCGAGCACGTGGTAGTCCCACGACTTCCCGACAATGCAGGCGGTGGAGATGCCGGCATTGATCAGCGTGCGCAACGTGGGGTCGTCATCGCTGCGACCGAGCGGTTTGCGGGTCGACCCGAAGGCAACCAAGGTGGCGTTCGAGAGTTCGAGCTCGGTCCGCGCCCGTCGGAAGAACTCCTCGTCCTTGGGGTTGGCGCCCGGATAACCGCCCTCGATCCAGTGCACGCCGAGCTCGTCGAGCGCCCGAGCGACCCGCAACTTGTCTTCGACCGTGAGTGAGATGCCCTCGAACTGCGAGCCATCCCGGAGCGTGGTGTCGAAGATCTCAACCGCCGCCGGCCACGACGGGTCGTAATGTGGCGAGCGATCTACGGCAGGCGTCTCACTCGTTGACATATTCGTTCCAGTCTTTGTACCGGTCGACTTGTCCACGGACGGCGGCGTAAAAGGTCTCCTGAATACGGCGCGTGATGGGGCCCGGGTCGCCGATCTCACGATCGTCCACCGAGCGAATGGGCACGACCTCGGCGGCAGTCCCGGACAGGAACGCTTCGTCCGCGGTGTACAAATCGCTGCGGAGGAGGTTGTCGAAGCGGATCTCGATGCCCAGGTCGCGTGCGATGGCGAAGACCGAATCCTGCGTGATGCCTTCGAGTGCGCCGGCCGAAACCGGCGGCGTAATGATCGTCTCGTTGCGGACGATGAAGAGATTCTCGCCAGTGCACTCGCTGACATACCCCTGCGGTGACAGCAGGATCGCCTCGTCATAGCCGGCCTTGACGGCGGATACCTTGGCCATTTGCGAGTTGATGTAGTGCCCAGTGCCCTTGGCGGCCGGCGGCATGGCATTGGGGTCATGCCGCTGCCAGGAAGAGATCATCATGCGGACACCCTTGCGAATGCCCTCGTCGCCCAGATACGCGCCCCAAGGCCAGCACGCGATAGCGACATTGACCTGGCAGTGCAGCGGATTGAGGCCCATCTCGCCATAGCCGAGATAGACGATCGGCCGGATGTAGCAGGAAGGAAGGTCGTTGACCTTCACGGTCTCCTTGGTGGCGGCGATGAGCTGCTCGACGGTGTAGGGCACCTCGATGAACAGGATCTTGCAGCTGTTGAAGAGGCGCTTGATGTGCGGGGTCAGCCGGAAGACCGCCGGACCACGATCGGTCTCGTACGCGCGGATTCCCTCGAAGGCGCCGTTCCCGTAGTGGAGCGTATGGGTGAGGATGTGCGTCGTCGCCTTCTCCCACTCGACGAGCTCACCATCCATCCAGACGTACTTGGTGGGCGTGATAGGCATGAGAACAGTCCCCTCTAGCTCACAGTCGGCCGGCGATCTGATCGCCGATTTCGGTGGTTGACCCGGACACCTCACCGGCCAAGGCCGCTTCGCAGGCCTTCTGGATGCGGGCGGCCGCGGTCTCCTCGCCGAGGAAGTCGAGCATCATCGCCGCGGACAGGATGGCTGCCGTGGGATTTGCCTTACCCGTGCCAGCGATGTCGGGAGCCGAGCCATGAACCGGCTCGAACATCGACGGGCCTGTCTTTGCCGGATTGAGGTTCGCCGACGAGGCGAAGCCGATGCCGCCCGTGACGGCTCCCCCGAGATCGGTGAGGATGTCGCCGAAGAGGTTGTCGGTCACGACCACGTCGTAACGACCGGGTGACTCCACCAGGTGGATGCTGGCCGCGTCGACGTGGTTGTA
>JAXDQG010000414.1:0-3379 GCA_034667945.1 Acidimicrobiia bacterium
AGCGCGAACACGGCGTTCTCGGCGGCGATGATGAGGTCACAGGCCAGGGCGATCTCGAACCCGCCGCCCATGGCGACGCCGTTCACCGCTGCGATGACCGGCTTGTTCAGGTCGTATCGGTTGGTGATGCCAGCAAAGCCGGTCGACGGCGCACCACTCATGTCACCCCCCGAGGCCTGGTACTTCAGGTCGTTGCCGGCAGAGAAGGCCCGCTCACCGGCGCCGGTGACGATGGCGATCCACAACTCGGGGTCGTTGGCGAACTCGTCGAACACACCGGACAACTCGCGGCTTGCGGGCGGATGCAGCGCATTCATGACCTCGGGTCGATTGATGGTCACGTAGAGCAGGTGTCCGTCGCGCTCGGTCAGGCTGTACTCGCCCATGCTTGCCTCCCCTGGCCGCTGCCGTGGAGCGCCGGCCTACTAGCGGTTGGTGACTCGGCGGCACGTTAGCCAACGGACGGTAGGGAGTCGCCAAAGCGGCGGCTGACGGCAAAGACGCGGCAGAGGGCAAAGACGCGGCTGAGGGCGGAGTCGGCCCGCCCACGACGCTCCTGCTACAACGACCGGCCGTGGCAATCGATCGTGTGCCCTTGCCCGACGAGATTCCCGGCCGTCTCTACGCCACCGGGTTCACGGACGTCGGACCGGACCCCGATGCCGCCCTGGCGGAGGTGCGAGCCGACACGCTGCTCTGCCTGCTCACCGACGAGGACATCGCCCTGCGCTTCCCGCGCTTCACCCACTGGCTGGAGGCCAATGCCGCCAGCGGTCGGGCGTGGCGATTCCCGATCGAGGACGGCGGCGTGGCGGACGACGACGCCATGGCGGGGATGGTGGCCGGGTTGGTGGATCAGCTCCGTCGGGGCCGGGGCGTCATCACCCACTGTGGTGCTGGCATCGGGCGGACCTCGCTGGCCTGCGGTCTGGCGGTGGTGGCGTTGAGTGGCCGGCCGCTGGATGTCGCCCTGGCGGAGGTGCGGGCTGCCCGCTCCGGCGCCGGTCCCGAGAACCCGTACCAGCGAGCCCATCTGGAGCGCTTGGCGGCCCGGCTGCGAGAGGCCAGTTGAGCAGCTAGAACAAGGGCATGGACACAGCCGCCGCCGTGAGCGCCGCCTCGCCGATCATCTTTCAGCTGCCCCCTGCCTGGTTCTTCGCTCCGGCCACCCGGGCCAAGGCCGAGGAGCTGGGGATCAAGTCGTTCCCCTTCTACATGGCCGGTCGCAGCGGCGTCCTCGGCGACGTGGGCGTCAACACCGCCATCTCAGCGCTGGGCTTCTTCAGTCCGACGATGGTCACCAAGATGATCGGCGACGCCACCGGCTCGCACTCGCCCAGCGAACTGGGCAGCGTCTTCGTCGACTGCTGCTTGGACTGGGGCCGGCAAACCTTCGGATCGCTCGAGGGCGCCGAGCGGGCCGCCAGCCTTGGGCGCAAGCTCATCGACAGCGTGCAGCCCTGCGGGCACGCGCTGTTCACCGCTTGGCGGTCGGTGCCGGTTCCCGCGGATGGCCCTGCTGCCCTGGCCCTCAACCTGCAGACACTGCGCGAGCTGCGGGGCGACTGCCACATCCATGCCTGCGGCGCCGTGGCGTTGACGCCGTTGGAGGCCATCTTGGGACGCGACGGTGCCGAGCGGGCGAAGCAGTTCGGCTGGTCGGAGCCCTACCCCGACGCAGAAGCGCTGAAGGCCCCGCGGCAGCAGGCGGAGGAGTTGACCGATCGACAGATGCAGCGGGTCTACGAGGCGCTCAGCGCAGACGAACGAGCCGAGTTCGTGGGTCTGCTGAACGAGGCCAAGTCGGCCGCTGGGATCTAGGGCGAGTCTCCGGTCGGGTTCGCGCCCAGCTGGACCGCGCAACCCGGCCGACGACCGAGCGGTAGCGTGCACTGCGTGACCGACCCACGGCTTGGCGGGAGTTCAGCGCCTCGCCTATGGGGCGGTCGCCAATAGACACTTGCACCCCGGGGGAAGCTCACATGAATCGGATGCGCTTCGGCATCTTCATGGCGCCGTTCCACAATCACGACCACAATCCCAATGCAGCTCTGCACCGCGATCTGCGGCTTGCACAGCATCTCGATGAGTTGGGATTCGACGAGATGTGGGTGGGCGAGCACCACTCCTGCGGTACGGAGATCATTGCGGATCCCATGCTCTTCTGCGCGACAGCGCTCGAGCGCACGCGTTCAATTCGATTGGGAACCGGCGTCTTGTCCGTCCCGTATCACAATCCACTTTGGACCGCCGATCGCGTCATTCAGCTCGATCATCTCTCACGTGGCCGTTTCATGTTCGGCGTGGGCCCGGGTGCGCTGCCGACCGACGCCTACATGATCGGCATCGAGCCGTCCGAGCAACGACGCATGCTGGAAGAGGGCATGGACGCCATCGTGCACCTGCTCCGGTCAGAAGAACCGCTTACCCGCCAAACGGATTGGTACGACCTTCGGAACGCCAAATGCCAGGTTCCCCCGTACTCCGATTTCGACATTGCCGTGGCCGCCATACAGTCCCCATCGGGGCCTCGGCTAGCCGGTAAGCACGGGCTGGGCCTGTTGTCCATCGGCGCCACGATGCAGATCGGCGCCGACGTGCTCGGCCTGCACTACGACGTCTGGGACGAGATGGCCAAGGAGAATGGGCACGCCGCCAACCGCGAGGACTGGCGGCTCGTGGGCGTGTTCCACATCGCCGAGACGAAAGAGCAAGCGCTGCGTGACGTCGAATATGGGATCGAGCACTGGTTCAATTACCTGCAGCACACCGCAGCTGCTCCGCAGTTCTGCCCGCAGGGCGACACGCTGCAGGAGCGTGTCGCCTGGGTCAACGAAACCGGCATCGGTGCCATCGGGACCGCCGAGGACTGCATCCGCCAAATCGAGAATCTCTGGAAGCAGTCGGGGGGATTTGGCGCCTATCTGTGCATGGATCACGACTTCGCCAATCCCGCGGCCAAGGCGCGAAGCTACGAGCTGATGGCGCAGAGGGTCATGCCGCACTTCCAGAACAACACGTTCGCTCGCCTCAATGACGCGGTGGAACGGGCGCAGTCCGTGCGCGAGAAGCTCAACGAAGAGCAGGCGGCGGCGTTGACCGCGTGGACCGACAAGCACGCCGCGGAGCGGGCCGCTTCGGGGCATTAGGCGCTGCGCGAGGGCTCGGCGCGTCGGCCCCGGGACGACAGCGCCGGTGTGACCCATGTCATACTGCTCCGACTACGAACGCACGTTCGTGTCAGGTGTAGCTTATGCGGCATGGCGGAGGACCAGACGGCACAGATATCTGATGATGTCGCCCGGTTCCTGTCGGGCGATATCTCGCAATTGAGCGACGATGAATTGTCGCAGCTGGTGCTCACAGGAGAAGCCCTCAG
>JAXDQG010000415.1:0-6936 GCA_034667945.1 Acidimicrobiia bacterium
CGGGCGGCGCGGGGATGGTTCCGGTGGCCCAGCAGATGCAGCGCTTCAGCCAGCTTCTCGACGCCACGGCGACCCGTCTCCGCCCGGAGTGACCCTTCTGCCCGCAGTGACCCTTCCGCCCGGACTGAGCCTGCCGCCCGATGCGCCGCTGCTGGACCGCGCCTTTTTCGACCGAGACTCGGTCGAGTTGGCCCCGCAGCTGCTCAACAAGGTTCTCTGCGTCGACGATGGGCGGGCCGGTCGCATCGTGGAGGTCGAGGCCTATCGGGCCGACGACCCGGCCTCGCACACGTTCCGAGGACCGACTCCTCGTAACCAGGTCATGTTCGGTCCGCCAGGCCATCTCTACGTTTACTTCTCTTATGGCGTGCACTGGTGCGCCAACGTCGTCTGTGGCTCGATCGGTGACGGGGCCGCAGTGCTGCTGCGTGCACTCGAGCCCCTCGCGGGGCAAGAGGCAATGCAGGCTGTCCGGCCGCGCGCTCGTCGAGCGGAAGATCTCTGCTCCGGACCGGGGAAGCTCACGCAGGCGCTGGGGATCGGCAAGGGCCACAACGGCGCCGACCTGCTCGCCGGCGATCGCGGAATCTGGCTCCTCGACGACGGCACGCCACCACCCAAGGCGCCCGTTGCCTGCCGTCGCATCGGCATCTCGGTAGCGGCCGACCGTCCTTGGCGCTGGCTCGTGACCGACAGCTCCCATGTCTCGCGGCCGGCCGCGAAGACTGGCTTGTCTGCTGCCATGAGCGAGAGCGCTTCGACCCTCCTCGAGCGCCCAGCACCGCCCCGATAGCGTGCGCCCTGCCATGGAGCTCCTCGAGGCCGGAGATTGTCGGCTGGCCCAGCGTTTCGATCTGCACCTCGCCCGACAGGCCGTGGTCGAGGTGCCGCTCGGGGACCAAGCAGTCGAGGAGGCCCGCCAGCAGATGCTTCGGTGGATCGACGGCCATCCCGATGCACTGCTCCGCACCTGCCTCGATGCGCACCTCACGGCGTCCGCACTGGTGGTCGATCCATCCAGTGGGGCGGTGCTGCTTCTGCACCACCGCAAGCTGCAACGTTGGCTGCAGCCCGGGGGCCACGCCGACGGCGAGGGCAACCTGGCCGCGGCCGCCCTGCGCGAGGCGGTCGAAGAGACGGGCATCCCCGGCCTTCGCGTGGCGGTGCCCGCCATCGATCTCGACGTCCATCGCGTCGCACCGCCGGCCGAAGGACCCCATCTGCATCTCGATGTCCGATATCTGGTCGTCGCGCCCGCTGGGGCTCGTCCCGAAGGCAACCATGAGTCCACGGACCTTCGGTGGGTGGACCCGTCCGAGCTCGAGGCCTACGACGTAGACGACGGACTGCGCCGCCTTGTACTGGTCGGCCAGCAGGCGCTCACCACGCTGGCGCGGTAGCTCGGCCCGGGCGGCAGACGCGCGGGTGCATCCCGGCCCCGCTGGGTCGCTCAGCCGACGTCATCGGGCGTGGCGCAGGAGGCCATCCTGTTGACGGCAGCCAGATTGTCCATCGGCTCTGTGATGGCCTGGGCTTGGCGCTCGTCCACATAGAATCTGGCCCGCGGATTGGTGCGGACGTCCTGCGCGTACTGGCGTCGGCTCTGGAGGAGGGAGTCCCAGTCGGCCAACCACCGGTCGACCAGCTTGGCGTCATCGGGGCTCGTGGTCGGGACACGCCGCAGGTCGGCCACCAGGGCCGTCAGATAGCCGTTGGCCTGGTCTACCGTGTCGGCCCGTTCGGCCGGCGTGCGAGCGGTGTTGGCCGGTGGGAGCTGGGCAACCTTGTCCATGGCAGCCCGGCACAGGGCCTCGGCTGTCTTGGAGAACGCCGGGTCCCGCAGCTTGTCCGGTGGTCGGTCCTTGGCCAGGCCCGAGAAGGCGTAGACCCAGAACAGGAAGCTCGCCGCGACGACGATCGCCAACAGGACAGCGCGGGGCCGTCTCCACCAGGGGCGGGGAGGCAGCTCCTCGGGCGATGTCTGGGGAGTGACCAGGTCGGTCGGTGACAACGATGATCCTCTCAACCGGTGGGGGTGCCGGGCTGGTTTCTGCTGGCGGTCGCTTCGGCGGGCGGTCGCGGCTCGGATGCCGCCGAAGTCGTGATCGGTGGGCTGGCAACGGTACTGGTTGTGCCTTCGGCGGCCGGTCCGCTGCGCTCGGCGCCGGTCGGGTTCGCCGCACCAGACGGCGGGGTGATTTCGGGTACGGCCGTTGACGGGCTCGAGTTGCTCGAGGAGCCGCTCGACGAGCCGGTACTGCTCGGAGACCCCGCGCCCGCCGTGGTGCCGCCGGGGGGAAGAGCGCCGTCGAGGGTTCCATGGCTGGTCGGGGCCGACGACGAGGTGGGGCCGCTCTCGCTCGGGGCAGGTGCGCTCGAGCTCGTGGTCGACTCCAACGGCGGCAGCGTGGTGATCGGGCGCCTGGATGCCTCGATCTTGCGCAGCGTCGCCGGTTCGGGATCGGTGAACTCGACGACGGGCGACTCCGCCGTCGCCGCCGACATGAACCGTTGCCAGATCTCCGACGGCCACGATCCGCCGGTCACTTGAATGGGCGTCGTCGGATACACCATGGCCGTCTGGTTCTGCGCGAAACCCACCCATACCGCGGCCGCGAGGTCGGGCGTGTAGCCAACGAACCAGGCGTCCCGATAACCCTCCGCGGTACCGGTCTTTCCCGCTGCCGGACGGTCGAGACGGGCCGCGGTGCCGGTGCCGCGCTGGATCACTTGCCGGAGAACCCAGTTCATCTGGTCAGCCACATCGGTCGGAAGAACGGGTCTGGCAGTCGGATGGTTCTCGTAAAGGACAGATCCGTCGGCGCGCGTGATGCGGCTCACCAACACCGGAGCGACCTGCTGGCCGCGATTGGCAAAGGTGGCATAGGCGGAAGCCATGTCCAGGACGGTCACGTTCTCGGTGCCAAGCACCGCAGAGGGCAGCGGTTGGAGCGGAGATTGGACGCCGAGACGGGTTGCCATGTCCACCGCGGGGGCAGGTCCGACATCCATCATCAGTCTGGCGTACGCGGTGTTGTAGGACCACACCGTGGCCTCGGTGAGCGACACCGAACCGCCACCCCAACTGCCTCCGTAGTTCTGCACCCGCCACGGCGCCGTGTCAGGACCGAGGAGAATCTCGGTCTCGGCAGGGGATGGATACGTCCGGGTCAGTGGGATGCCCTGGTCCAGCGCGGCCGCCAGGACAAACGGTTTGAAGGTGGAGCCAGCCTGACGTCCCTCACCCAGTGCAAGGTTGTATTTGGCGTAGGGGGACGAGCCGAAATAGTCCCGCCCGCCAACCATGGCGACCACATGGCCCGTCGATGGCTCGACAGCGACCAATGAGCCGTCCGGATACTGATCCGGTTCCGGAAGGAGTTGCGAGATCGCCTTCTCGGCGGCCGCCTGCAGCCGAAGGTCGATAGTGGTCGTGATGCGGAGTCCGCCCTTGAAGAGGAGATTCTGTCGGTCTTCGTCGGTGGCACCGAATCTCGGGTCCGTGAGCATCCACTGCTTCACGGCCTCCACGAAATGCGCGGCCGGATATCGCTCCGTCGAGGTCTGCTCGCGAGCTAGGACGAGCGGTTCGTTGACCGCCTGATCATGTTGCGCCGGCCCGATGCGATCCAGCTGTCGCATACGGTTCAGGACGACGGTTCGTCGCTGCAGCGCCAGATCACTGCGCTCGTACGGATTGGTGATGCTCGGGGCGCGGATCAATCCCGCCAGAAGCGCAGACTCGGCCAGGGTCAATTGACCGACCGGCTTGGCGAAGTACTCCTGTGACGCTCTGGCTACGCCGTATGCACTGTGCCCGAAGTACACGGTGTTGAGGTAGCGCTCGAGGATGACCTCCTTGCTGTAGGCGCGCTCCAACCGCCAGGCCAACATGGCCTCCTTGGCCTTCCGGTTGACGGTTTGGGATGGGTCGAGGAGCGCGGTTTTCACGTACTGCTGGGTGATGGTCGAGCCGCCTTGCGCGATGCCTCCGGCCGCGGCATTGGTACGCGCTGCGCGCAGAATCGCCCGCAGATCCAGCCCTCGATGTAGCCAGAACCGGTCATCCTCGATGGCGACCACGGCGTCGCGAAGCGCCACCGGTATGTCTTCGAGGCGGACGAGATCGCGGTTCTGTTCAGCGAGCAATGTCGTCAGCAGCGTGCCGTCCGCAGCCATGAGCCGAGACGTCTGTGCGACCGCCGGAAGCTCTGGAGCGACGCCGGTTGTCTGGTAGCTGCACGCGTTTGACAGCGTGGCGATCGCGACCAAGAGCATGGCCAGAAAGCGCGGGGATGTCGTTGCCGGCACGCGGGCCATTGTCGCTCAGCGACGGCTGGCACACGCGCATGCCTGGCGCCCCCGGACAGCCGTCCGGCGAAGCCCCCGGCTGCGCTTTGGCGGCGTGGATATGAGCCAGTCGAGTGCCAACGTGTTGGACTGCGTCGAGCGGCCACGGCACAGTGACGGGGTGACCTATGGTGCCATCCTCGAGGATCTCGAGGCGCGGGAGCTGGTGCAGGACAGCACCGACCGCGCCGCGCTGGCGGCCCGCTTGGCCGAGGGGCCCATCGTGCTCTATTGCGGCTTCGATCCAACGGCCGACAGCCTTCACGCCGGCCACCTGCTCGGGTTGCTGACCCTTCGCCGCTTCCAGCTCCATGGCCACCGGCCGATCGCCTTGGCCGGAGGTGCAACGGGCATGATCGGCGACCCTGGAGGCCGCTCGGAGGAGCGAAACCTCCTCACCGATATCGAGTTGGCTCACAACCTGGAGTCGATCGTGCCCCAGCTGAGGCGTCTGCTCGACTTCGATGCCGGGCCCGCCCAGGCGCGCCTCCACGACAATCGATCGTGGACAGTGGCGTTGACCGCCATCGACTTCCTGCGAGATGTGGGCAAGCACGTGACGGTCAACAACATGCTGGGCAAGGAGTCCGTCCGGAGCCGCATCGAGAGCGAGCATGGGATCTCCTACACGGAGTTCAGCTACATGTTGCTGCAGGCCCACGACTTCCTGCAGCTCAACGAGCTGGAAGGTTGCGAGCTGCAGATCGGTGGATCCGACCAGTGGGGGAACATCACCCTGGGCGTCGATCTGGTCCGGCGAAGGGCAGGCCGACGCGTCCACGGTCTGACATGGCCGCTTCTGACCCGGGCCGACGGTACCAAGTACGGTAAGACCGCCTCTGGCGAGCAGCCCTGGCTGGCGGCTCATCGCCTCAGCCCGTATCGCTTCTTCCAGCTGTGGATGCAGCTCGACGACGCCGATGTGCGCAAGCCACTGCTCCAGCTCACGCTGCTGCCCGTTCCCGATGTCGAGACGATCATGGCGGAGCACAACGAGCATCCCGAGCTGCGTGGTGCCCAGCGTCGACTGGCCCTCGAGCTCACGGCCCTGGTCCATGGTGAGCAGGCCGCTCGAGCCTCCGCCGCGGCGAGTCAGGTGCTCTTCGGCGGGGATGCTGTCGCCGCAGACGAGGCGACACTCACGACGATCGCTGGCGAGGTGCCATCCACCACGATGTCGCGGCAACGGATCCTCGACGGCATGGACCCGGTCGATCTCCTGGTCGAGGTCGGCCTGGCCGCATCCCGGGGCGATGCCCGTCGCACGCTCGAACAGCGGGGAATCGCAGTCAACAACGCCAAGCTGGATCCGGGCGGCACCGTCGGCGAGCCACAGCTTCTGCACGGCCGCTTCATGCTCCTTCGCAAGGGTCGGTCGAACTACCACCTGGTGATAGCGGAGTGACAATCGCCACTCGGGAACGGGCCGACTCCCGCGGTATGTTGAAGGAGCCAGCTGCCGCCGTGGTGCCTCGGGCGCCTTCGCAGGGGTTGGTGGGACATCCAATCCGTCTCCGGTGAGCGACCTTCGTCGCTCGGAATGTTGGAGCGGGGTGGTATGTTGAGTCCGTACGGTGCTTGCGGGGCGATCCAAACTCCCCCAAAGGACCCGTTCGAACTGCAGACCTCGGACTTTCGAGTGGCTCGCCTGTTACTCGGAAATTTCTTGCGGAATTCGCTTGACGAGGTTCAGCGGAGTCTGTAAAGTATGACTTCGCTTCGGGCGGCGGTCACGCCCCCGACTGAGCAGCTCCAACCCACCGAGGTTGTCTGCGCATTGCCAGGTCAAGGCCTGCGCTCCTTGAAAACGGAATAGAGGACGGAACGATTGGTGCGGGTCGACTGCTCCATTTCCCTCGGGGAATCGAGCTAATCGACTCTGTCAATTCTACGAGCCCAATCCGTGGTTCCCTTTCGGGGGAACGACGATCGGGATGTCACTCGCATTAGCCATGCGAGTGATGCTCTTCAAATGGTCGAAGGCCGCCACCGCAAGGTGGTTCGCCGAAGATCTTCGATGGAGAGTTTGATCCTGGCTCAGGACGAACGCTGGCGGCGTGCCTAACACATGCAAGTCGAGCGAGGTTCCCTTCGGTGGCAACACCGTTGGGCGCCTAGCGGCGAACGGGTGAGTAACACGTGAGGAACCTGCCCCGGACTTCGGGATAACTCGGGGAAACTCGAGCTAATACCGAATACCTTCTTCGGATCGCATGGTCCGATGAAGAAAGATTTATCGGTCCGGGAGGGTCTCGCGGCCTATCAGCTTGTTGGTGGGGTAACGGCCCACCAAGGCTACGACGGGTAGCTGGTCTGAGAGGACGACCAGCCACACTGGGACTGAGACACGGCCCAGACTCCTACGGGAGGCAGCAGTGGGGAATTTTGCGCAATGGGCGAAAGCCTGACGCAGCAACGCCGCGTGCGGGACGAAGGCCCTCGGGTTGTAAACCGCTTTCAGCAGGAACGAAACTGACGGTACCTGCAGAAGAAGCCCCGGCCAACTACGTGCCAGCAGCCGCGGTGATACGTAGGGGGCGAGCGTTGTCCGGATTCATTGGGCGTAAAGAGCTCGTAGGCGGTTCG
>JAXDQG010000416.1:0-4840 GCA_034667945.1 Acidimicrobiia bacterium
GGCGTTGCCCTTGCCGCTCCAGGCGACGACATCTCCCTGGACCGGCGTCGTGCCTCCTTCGGACTGCAACCGCATACCGAATGTCTTCGAGGCGCCAGGAATGTCGGGCGTCCTCAACGTCGCGAAGCTTGTTTTGCCAGTACCAGCGCCGAGGGAGCCCAAGCCATTTTCGAATCCCAGAAGGCCGAACGCATAAACCATTGCACCAATCCCATCGCACAAGCACTGGAGCAGTTTGGCTCCGATCTCGACCTCAGCATGGTGATTCGGACTGGCTCTGTCACGCCGGAATTGCGGATCGTGGCCGAGTGCAGACCGCAGGACGGCCCGAGCGGCGGAACTTTGACCACCCTCATTCTGCTGGCCTTCGGATTGGCTGGGAGCATCATCATGCTTGTCTGGCTGGCAATACGTTAGTACTCTGACCATGATCGTTCGCACGCAAGCCTGGGATTGCTAGCCATATATCTGTATCTGGTCCAGGGAGGTGAGCTGCCCGAGCCTCGAGGCAAGTCGGCGGTTCAGCTCTCAGCCCGAGCCCAGGCAAGACTGAAATGACTACCTCTCGAGTAGCCCGGAGACCCGATCCCTGAGTATCTGTTCGGCTTCGAGGCAGATGTCCCGCATGATCTGGCTTGCGGGACGGATCGCCTTGACAGCGTGGGCGCCTTCTCCATACATGAGCGGTATCAGGTCAGTATCGGCGACCTGCCATGCGCTCACGTAGCCGGGTATGAACGCCTCAACCCTTTGGACGAGTTCGGCCTCGCGTCCGTGCCACTCGGAGAGAAAGTCGTTCCGCTTGGCCCTGAGCGCCATGTCTCCCACAAACGGGATGTCGCCAAACGCCCTCTGGTTCATCACGTCGTACACCGTCGAATAAACGGTGTCACGGCCATCGCTGGCAACCACCGCCTGTTTGTGCCCATCAGGCACCTCGGTCAGCTCGTTGGAAGCGATGAAGGCCGTTCCCATCCAGGCCCCATCCGCTCCAGCGGCAAGGACCGCAGCCAACGTCCGGCCATTCGTGATGCCACCCGCCGCGACAACGGGCACCGATGGGAAGGCCTCCAGGGCCTGGACCAGAAACGGCAGCAGATTTGCCCTACCGGTGTGGCCACCTGCCTCGTGGCCTTGCACCGCCAAGACATCTGTTCCGGCCCCTACCGCCTGCTCGGCGTCTTCCATCGTCTGGACCTGGCAGACGGTCGTCGCACCAGCTGCCTTGGCGCTGGACAGCCATGGAGACGGATCGGCAAACGAGAACAGAATGACAGGGACGCCCGCTTCAAGCGCCATCGCGAAGTTGGCCTCCGCGGCCGGCAGGTTGTGTGTGATGAACCCGACGCCAAACGGCCGGTCGGTTCGAGCCCGAATGGCGGCGATCTGTTCTTGCACGTATCTCGGGCTCACACGCGAGGCGACGCTCGCCCCTCCGAATGTTCCCAGACCGCCGGCCGCTGAGATCTCCCCGGCAAGCGCGCTCCCGCTCATGCGGGTCATCGGTGCTGAGATGATCGGATAATCGATGCCCAGCAAGTCGGTCAGCCTGGTTCTCATAAGGGCCCCCTCCGCTGTCCCGATTCTCGCACGGACGCATTCCCCTCGAGTGGGCAGCCGCAGATCAGGCCGTTGGATGTACTCTCGTCGGTGGATGCGTTGCCCTGGGCTGTGGAGGTCGCAGAAGTAGATCCGGCGGCCGGTGTCTTTCGCTCTCCTCGAAGGAAGACCGCTACCGAATTGACTGTTTGAGTATGAGCGGCCTGCTATACACTTAACGTCAATAGCAGACCCTTGTCCGTGCACATAGCCGGTGGTAGCGTTCGCGGGCATATTCTGGAGGGGGTTAACCAACGTGACGTCTTATTTGATAGCTCTCATTGACCAGCACGATCCGGCCAAGCACTGGGCCGCCACGGCGTACGGTCCGAGGTTCGGGGAGCTCCTTCGGAAGTACGGCGGTGAGGTCATCGCTGCCGCAGACATCGAGCAGGTAGAAGGAGCGCCCTTAGCTGAGCCCAGGGCTGCGGTCTTCCAGTTTCCCACCATTGAGGCAGTCCGTGGCTTCTGGAACGACCCCGGCTACAAGGAGGTGGTCGAGCTGCGCCGACCGCTCGGCACCTTCCAGATCTTCATGCTGCCCGGCAAGGATGAAGCGCTCAGCGAGGGAGGTAGACAGGGCCTGGAGACCAACCAGCGGCACGTTTGAACGTAATTCCTGTCAAGCTAGGGGGTGTGCAGGTGCCTGTTGCGGGTACGGTTTTACAGGCCGCAGGTCCGTGACAAACAGAAGCCGGCCTTTCACTTACTGTTGTTCATGAACGACTTGCCAGATCGCCGAAACACGTCCCACGTTTTGCTATAGCTGAGAACTTGCTCTCAGCTTTGATGCTCGTATAACCCCCCGTTGGGGAAGGACACCAGAGGCACTCCGGCAGCGCACCGGTCCTGTGAACCGGGCTGATCAGTACAGGACGCTCGGGAAATAGCAGCCTTGTGGCTCGTTGTAGAGCCCGACGGTCATGAGGGTCATGAGCTGCACCACTCTGAGGCCCCGGGACAAGCACCAATTGAACAGCTCGAAATTGCTCGTGGGGATAAGGATCCCCGCTCCGCCGAACTGTCGCCCTGACAAGATCAAGGCCTTCATGTCCTCATTGCTCTGCGCCACCGAGTGGGCATAATAGGCAAGCTCTGCTGAGTACCCGGTGACGCGACCCGCATGCTCGACGATCAACGCCGTATTTTGCGAAATTGCATCACTCAGCTCGCGGGAGCGGTCGTGGCCGTGGACGCTGTGGCACACGGCATTGCACCCTTCGAGATCGCCCGGCCGAGCCTCCCGCACGGTGTGGCCTGGCACCTCGCCGACCTGCGGAGGGCCCTGGAGGCAGGCGACCAGGTCGCGAACCTTGAAGCCCAGCCTCGTGTACAGGGCAATCGAACGGTTGTGATAGGCCACTTGCAAGAGACGAACACCGGCCGTTCGTCGCTCCTCGCAACGCCGCAGGGCGTCGTTCATCAGGAGGTGCCCCACCCCTTTGTCCTGAACCGTTGGATCAACGGTGATGGGGCCGACACCGGCGACGATGGATCGCTCATCCATGAAGTTGCTGCCAAGGACGCTGCCCTCTGCTTCGGCGACGACGGAATAGAAGCCAGGATTGTTCAGAAGTCTGGTAGCCAACCCGACGCCCATCTCGCGAGTGGGGAACGTCGAGGGAAAGTTGTGCTTGGCGGCAATGGCGCCGAAAGCTTCGAAGCAGATCCGGCCGCACTCCTCTGCATCCGCCGGTGTGCCCGCCCGCAGGGTGATCTCCATTGGCGCTCCTCGAGTTCCGTTGCACCTTCGTCGTGTGGCCGCGTCGCTGCAGAACGTCTCGACGACGTTCCCGTCGCATTCGGAGACGGGAGCGTAGCGAGGACAGCAGGCTGCCGCCGTCCGGGCAGCCTGCGCGGGTCCAACGACGACAGGGTCGAGATGCGGCAGGGTCCTATGCGCCGTTCTTCGGGACCGCTCAAGGGTTTGTGCGGCCCCTATTCTCGTCGGGTCAGCTCGAATCGGGTAGCGCTTCGAGCGCCGAGGATTAGTACGCCGCTTCCGGTCCAGTCACCGGACGCGCTCATCTGCTCGATTCTGAGCGCAATCACGGATCAGCTTTCGTCGAGCAGATCGCGGATCCAGTCACTGGAGGCGGCGGCTGCGACGGTCTTGCCCTTCGCATCCGCATCGGTATGGCGTGCGCCGTGTTCAAGCAGCAAGGCGATGATCCGACCCTGCCCGAGTTTCGCCGAGTTCGAGCCCGAATCGCTACGGCCCGTGTTCTGAACGGCGAGGTGCAGCCGGGGTTGAACCGCTCTTGTTCATCAGCAACGGATTCGCACCATTCTCGATAAGGGCGCTTACTTCCTCCGAGGAACGGGTCCGCACAGCTCGATGGAGCGGGGTAACGCCGCTCTTGTCCAACACGTCGGGATCCGCGCCTGCTCCGATGAGGTACATCACCACGTCGCGCTGCGCCTCCGGATCCCAGTACGCCGAGCCGGGACTCCCATCAGCGGCGTAGTGGAGGGGTTCAGCTCCCCGTCGGTTTCGGGAGCGCACATTCGCGCCTCTCACTACAAGTGACTCGACGAGTTCTCGTTGATGCGCGGCGGACGCGACATGCAGTCTGTGTCGAAACTTCACTCCCGGCCTCAATGACATGACCGACGCGTCCTTTGCCAGCGACCCCTATGTCCAGTGGCTTTCGGGCAAGATGCGGGCCAAGGGCATCGACTGTCTCTCTATACAAGCGCCGGTATCAACTACGTGTTCCCTGTCATCCAGGCGCTGGCCATCGCCGGGCAACTGCCTGGCGGTCTGACCCCGTACGTCCTTCCAGCTCGCGCTCCCCAGCATCGACATGACGTCGCCGATACTGCTGCCGGGCCTCCACCTCCACATGGACGGCGCCAAGGACGCGTACATCGTGGAAGGCGGCCAGCTCGTGCGTTGGGACGCGTCGAAGCCTAGGTGGCCAAAATCGCGCCGGTCAGCCCCAGCGTTGGGGGTCGTCGAGGTCGAGACCCAGTAGCCCTTTGGCGGTCAGCTCGGTGACAAGAGAGAAGTTGGCGGGGTGGATTCGACCCATCCGTGCGTCACGGAAGAGCCGTTCGATCTCGCTCTTGCGACTCACGCCCAATCCGCCGGCGAGCTCCACCGCTTTGTCGACGATTCGGAACGCCGCATGAGTGACGCGATGCTTGAGACCCACCAGCCGGAGTCCCCACATGCCGGCCTGCTCCGGCGGCCAGGTCGCGGCGGACGCAATGGTCGTCGACCAATCGTGCGCAAGCG
>JAXDQG010000417.1:0-6267 GCA_034667945.1 Acidimicrobiia bacterium
CGCTGTCGGCGATGCCCACGAACTGCAGGAAGCCGGCACGATGCGGGTTGCGGTCCACACCGAGCCGGTCGACCGTCTCCCAATAGCCCTCCATGACCTCTCGACCACGGATGTAGCCAAAATAGGACAGGTAGGCATAGAGGAAGTCGTTGCGGGCGCACCATTCCCAGGTCTCGACCGATCCGCCGCCGGGAATCCACACGGGTGGATGCGGTTTCTGCACCGGCTTGGGCCAGGTGTTGACGTATCGGAGCTGGGTGTACTTGCCGTTGAAAGAAAAGACCTCGGGATTTGTCCAGGCCTGCATGACCAGGTCAACGCCTTCACGATATTTCTCGCGCAAAGTTGCCGGGTTCTCGCCGTAGCAGAACACGGTGTCGAAAGGCGTGCCGACGGGGAACCCGGCAATGAGCCGACCGCCCGAAAGGCAGTCGAGCATGGCGAATTCCTCTGCCACCCGCACCGGCGGGTTGTACAACGCCACCGAATTGCCCATCACGACGATTTTGGCGTTCTGCGTCCGCCGCGTCAGGGTGGCCGCCATGATGTTGGGCGAGGGCATCAGGCCATAGCCGTTCTGGTGGTGCTCATTCATGCAGATCCCGTCGAAGCCGACCTGGTCTGCGTATTCGAGCTCGTCGAGGAACTCGTTGTACATGAGATGGCCTTTGGCCGGATCGAACAAGGACGAGTCGATGTCGACCCACACCGAATGGTGCTTCTCCCGGAAGTCGTCCGGCAGCTCCATATACGGCATCAAATGGAACCAGTGGAACTTCATGCACACCCCCCGGTGATGCGTTGACAGCAGCGTAGTTGAGCGTCCAACTGCCGGGGCCGGCACCAAGCAAGCGCTCCAGGTTGCGTGAAGACAACCCCGGCGGGGGCCCGATTACCGGAGCGTCGGATACGCCCGGGTAGCGTCGGCCCGTGCTCGCCGTCGTCGTGGTCGTCGTCGTACTGGCGGTACTGCTCGCTGTCATGTTCGTGGTCTCCTTCAACCGGCTGCAACGCGCCCGCCAAGCGGTGCGCGAGGCCTGGGCGCAGATCGACGTGATGCTGGCCAGGCGCTATCGGCTCATCACCGACCTGGCTGCGGTGACTGCCGGTGCGGCCGCATTCGAGCGGACCGCCAGCGAGGCCCTGGTCGCTGCCCGTGACCGTGCCGCCAATCTGGGCGACGCCCCCGAGGTAAGGGGCCGGGCCGAGGAGCAGGTAGACCACGAGGTGCACCAGGTGGTGGCCCGGATCGAGGCGTTGCCGGAGCTGCGGGCCGAGCCCGCCTTCGCCCGGCTACGCCAGGAACTCGTGGCCGCCGAGGACGACGTCTCAGCGGCACGCCGCTACTACAACGGCCGGGTACGGCTGTACCACACCGCCCGCGAGAGCTTCCCGGCGGTGCTGGTGGCATCGTCGCTGGGCTTCCGGCCGGCCGAGTACTTCCAGGCGGAACGCGAAGAGCGGGAGGTTCCGAATGCGCGCTAGGAGCCGCGCGAGTGCCGCGGCGCTGCTGGTGGCGGTGGGTGCAGCCATGTTCGGTCTGCTCGCCGTCCTCGGTGGGCTCTCTTCCCCCGCGGGTGCCCAGCTCGCCCCTGGTGCCGGCGAGGGCATCAGCAGCTACGACGTGAGGATGGACGTCGACAGCCGGGGCGTGATGTCGGTGACCGAAACACTGGTCTATGTCTTCCCGACCGGGGCCGAGCGCCACGGGATCATCCGTTACGTCCCGACCGAGGCCCGTTATGACGATCGCTACGATCGGCGCTTCCCCATCGACGGCGAGTCCGTCGAGGCGGCACCGGTGCCCGGCCAGGGCCGCGGAGACCCTTCCACGGCCGGCCGTCTGAAGCTCACCACCGAGAAGGGCTACCGGGTGTTCCGCGTCGGTGATGCCAACCAGACCGTCAGCGGGACATGGCAGTACACCATCCGTTACCGGGTCCACGACGTGGTTGAGCCCGTGGCGGTGGAGGGCGCGCCCATGGACGAGGTCGTCTGGAACGCCATCGGCACCCAGTGGGGCATCCCGATCCGCAACGTCACCACGACGTTCACCTCGCCGGCCGAGCCGCTCAGCACCCGGTGCTTCGCCGGCGCGCGGGGAAGCACGGAGCTCTGTGACGACGGTTCCACATCGGGCGCCACCATGGTCCGCCGAGTCCGCTCCCTGGCACCATACGAGGGGGTCACGCTGGCAGTCGATCTGCCACGCGGCACGGTGCCCGGAGCAAAGATCAACCTGGTCGAGCGGTGGACCGCCGCCCGGGCCTTCGAGGTCACGCCGATGAAGGCCGGGCTGGCAGGGGGCCTGGCCCTACTCGCCGGCGCCGGCATGGCGGTCTTGCTCGGCCGGCAGGCCCGCGACCGCCGACTGGCGATGAACGCCTACCTGCCCGCCGCGGCCGAGCCCGACACCGAGGGACTGGTCGGCTTCTTCGGCAAAGCCGACGGCCCCGTGCGCTTCCGGCCGCCGGAGGACGCCACGCCCGGGCTGGTGGGCGTGGTGATGGACGAGAAGGCCGATCCTCTCGACGTCTCGGCAACCCTTGTCGACCTGGCGGTGCGGGGTTACCTGCGTATCGAGGAGATGGTGGACCACCGCGGTCGACCCAAGAGGGACGACTTCCGGCTCCGGCGGCTCAAGGATCCCGACGACTCGCTCCTCCCGTACGAACGCGAGCTGCTGCAGCGCTTGTGGGAGCACGACGAGGGTGACGGCACGGTGACGCTCCAGGGCCTTCGCCGTGCGTTTGCCAGCGACCTCGACACGGTGCGCGACGAGATGTACAAGGAGGTCACTCGGCGGGGCTGGTTCGTGCGGCGGCCCGATCGCGTCCGGGTGTTCTGGTACGTCATCGGCGGGCTCGTGGCCGGGCTGGGGGTCTTGGCATCCATCCCCATCGCGGCCACCACCCACTGGGGCCTGATGGCGCTACCCCTCCTGGTGCCCGGCCTCGTGCTGCTGTTCGCCGCCCGGCACATGCCCGCCCGCACGTCTGCCGGTCGCAAGGTGCTCGAAGAGGCGGTCGGCTACGAGCGGTTCCTCGACGTGGCCGACGCCGACCAGCTGCGCTTTCAGGAAGAGCAGATGCAGTTCCTCGCCGCGCTGCCCTACGCCATGATCTTCGGCCTCACGCGCAAGTGGGCCGATGTGCTGTCCGTGCTGCAGGAGCGCGGGCTCGAGCTCTATCCGGCCTGGTACCTGCCGTACGACGCCGGTGCGCCGTTCCGCTTCGCGCTGCTGGGCGCGTCGATGGACAACTTCGGCTCGGTCAGCAGTTCGGCCCTCTCCATGCCAGCCGCATCGAGCAGTGGCGGTGGCGGCTTCGGCGGGGGTGGTGGCTTCTCCGGAGGCGGCGGCGGCGGAGGCGGCGGCGGATCCTGGTGAGCTCCATCAGCTCCATGAGCTCGCGGCCGCCGGCCCGCCCTTCATGCGACCGGTGCTGCCAGCGGACCCATCAGCCAGCTGTGACAGCGGGGAATGCCGCGCTCAGACAACCCGGGCGGATCGCAGCGACGTGATCTGATCGCTGCTGTAGCCCAGCTCGGACAGGACCTCGTCGGTGTGCTCGCCGAGCTGCGGTGCGCGGGAGCGGATGGTGCCGGGCGTGGCCGACATGACCACGGGGAAGTTGGCGAGGGGCACCGGCTTGGCCGCAGTGGGGTATTCGACGCGGTTGATCACGCCGATCTGCTGGATGTGCTTGGCATCGAGGGCCTGCTGCGGCGAGTACCCCGGGCCACCGGGCACCTTGTGCTCGTCCAGGGCCGCCAGGCAGTCCTCGGGGGTGCGGTCAGAGCACCACACGGCCATGTGGGCGGAGAGCAGCTCGCCGTTGTCGCCCCGGGCGAGGTCGTCCTTGAAGCGCTCGTCGTTCACCAGCTCGGGCCGGCCGATCATGGTCGCCCACCGCTCGAACTGATAGGCCCCGATGACCAGGCACATGAGGTACCCGTCCTTGGTCTTGAACACGTCGGCCGGGCCGGCGGTCTGGCCCCGGTTGTAGGACGAGACCCGGTTGACGTTGAGCATCTCCTGCTCGATGAAGGTCGCGCTCATCCAGGTCATGGCCGTGCGGAGCAGGGCCGCCTCGATGAACTGGCCTTCGCCGGTCTGGCGGCGGTGCAGGATGGCCGACACCGTGGCCAGGGCGGACAAGGTCGCCGTTGAGAAGTCCACGTAAGGGGCGAAGCTCCGCGACGGCTGGCCCTCGGGGCCACTCAGGTAGAGGTTCCCAGAGAACGACTGGGCGAGGCCGTCGAAGCCGACCTTGTGCGACCAGTCACCACCCGAGCCCCAGGCATTGACCGTCGTGAGGATGATGTCCTCGCGGTAGCCGCGGAGGGTGTCGTAGTCGAGCCCCATCTGCTTGAGGGTCTCGGGCGGCAGGTTGGCCAGCACGACATCGGCCCCGGCCACCAGTTTGGCCACGATCTCCCGACCTTCGGGCTTGAGCGGGTTGAGCGTCAGGCAGCGCTTGTTGCGATTGCACTGGAGGTACATCGCGCCGATCCCGTCGTCGGTGACCGGGGCGACCCAGCGATCCTCGCCGCCGTCGATGCGTTCGACCCTGATCACGTCGGCGCCGAGATCGGACAGCAGGGCACCGCAATACGGCCCGGCGATGTACCGCCCGAAGTCGATGACCTTGACGCCGTCCAGCACACCGGCCATGACTGCCCTCCCCTGGTCTGTTCGGGCTGACTGTACTTTCCGCACGAGTTCTGCGTCCGCCCGTCGAGGGCGGGGGCACACGCTGGGCCGGACACTACAGTCAGCCCGCTCAGCGATCGAAGGGGAACGATGCCGGAACGTCGCCCGGAGCACCTCGCTCCACTGGGACGCGAGCCACGATTCTTCGCCCTCGCGGGGCTCGTCATCGGCATCCTGGGCAGTGTCTGGACGCGGGCCGCAGTGGGCGCCTTCGCGCTGGCGGACAGCCTCGACGACGTGCTGCGCCGGTCGCTGCCTGGTCTGCTGGCGGCTGCCATCGGCCTGGCGGTGTGGGCCGTGGCGGCGGGTTGGGGAGAGCGGGCGGCCGTGTTGACGCTGCGTGTCGTGGTCACCGCGGCCACCACGCTCAGCGCCGTGGTGCTAGACGTGGCGGTTGACGCTGCCCGCTCGTTCTTCCAGAACGGCGTGGCCGTAGGGCGCTCGCGTTGGGAGCTGCCCCTGCGGCTCACCGTGGCAGGCTTCGCCCTCGGCACGGTGGCGGAGTTGCTGATCGTGCTGATTCGTCGTCTCGCACCACGTGAAGACCCGTAAGAGGCGCCTCGCCCGCAGGCCGGCGCCGGGAAGGACACCCGTGAGCCTTGATCCCGTGGCACTGTCGAAACTGGTCGAACGGGCCCGCCGCGAGGTGGATGACGGATTCCTCCCGGCCTGCCAGTTCGCCCTGGCGTACGAAGGCGAGATCGTGGCGTTCGAGACCCACGGCGACGCCTCGCCAACCACCCGTTTCGCCATGTTCTCGGCCACCAAGCCGTTCGTGGCCTCGGTGGTGTGGCAGCTGATCGCCGAAGGCAAGATCGATGTGGCCGAGCGGGTGGTGAGCTACTTCCCGGAATTCGGCGAGAACGGCAAGCAGGACATCACCGTCGAGCAGGTGATGCTGCACACGTCGGGCTTCCCGATGGCGCCCCTGGGCCACCCCGCCTGGGCCGACCGGGCCAAGCGCCAAGAGGTGATGGCCCGTTGGCGGCTCAACTGGGAGCCCGGCACCCGCTACGAGTATCACCCGACGTCCGCCCACTGGGTGCTGGCCGAGCTGATCGACCGGGTCACCGACAGCGACTATCGCGACCAGCTCGAGCAGCGGGTCACCGGGCCCCTGGGATTGGGGCGGATCCTGGGTCTACGGCGTGACCAGCAGGACGACATCGCCGAGTTGGTGCCGGTGGGTGATCTGGCCACTCCCGAGGAGATCAAGGCCGCCTTCGGGGTTGCACAGCTGCTCGTGGGCGAAGTCACCACCGACGCAATGCTGGCCTTCAACGACCCGGCCGTGCGCGAGGTGGGCGTGCCGGGCGGTGGAGGCTATTGCCGGGCGGACCAGCTGGCGCTCTTCTACCAAGAGCTGCTCCACGACAAGATGGGTCTCTGGCCTGACGCGCTGCTGGCCGATGTCACCGGCAATGTGCGCAACCGTCTTCCGGACCCGCTGACCAAGACGCCCGCCAACCGGTCGCTCGGTTTGATCCTGGCCGGGGCTGACGGGCGCTCGCACATGCGGGGCCTGGGTCGTTCGGTCTCGCCCGGCGCCTTCG
>JAXDQG010000418.1:0-3987 GCA_034667945.1 Acidimicrobiia bacterium
TACCACCTGCTCGTGGTCGACTGCCCCTGCGGCGGCCACCACGAGATTCACCGGCCGGTACCACTGCTCGAAGAACGCCACGACCGCCGCGGGCGTCATGGCCGCCACCGTTTCCTCGGTGCCGACCACATCCCATCCGAGCGGATGGTCCGGAAACAGCGCTCGCCAGAGCAGCTCGTCGACCGTTTCCTCGGGCGAGTCCTCCGTGCCAGCCAGCTCTTCCAGGATCACGTCCCGCTCTGCGGACACGTCCTCCGGGCGGAGCAAGGGTTGGCCCACGATGTCCGCCAACAGCTCGAGCCCCATGCTGGCTGCACCGGAAGGCACCCGCAGGTAGAAGACCGTGTGCTCCTTGGCCGTGTAGGCGTTCAGATCTCCGCCGGCCGCATCGACCGCGACCGCGATCTGGCGGGCGTCACGCTCGGGCGTGCCCTTGAACAGCAGGTGCTCGAGGAAGTGCGACGCGCCCGCACGTTCGGCCGGCTCGTCACGACTGCCGACCCCGACCCAGACGCCGGCTGAGATGGAGCGGGCGCCCGGCACTGCTTCGGTGACCACTCGTGTGCCGTGTTGCAGCGTGCTGCGACGGACGGCGGCGTCCGCCGGTGGAATCACGGCCACCGGCGGAGCACGCAGCTCGAAAGGGTCGCCCTACTCACCGGCGACGAGGACGGCGCCCGCCGCGACGATCCCCGCCACGATCACCGCCGCGGCGCTCGCCCCGGTCCCCGCGATCGCTCGGGGGACCGCCCACGGCGGCACCTGCTGGACCGAGATCGCCGAACTCCTGCCGCAACTCGTCCTCGAAGGAGTCCTCGAAGGAGACGTACTCACGACCACTGGCAGCGCCGGACTCTTCTTCGGAGGAGCCCCCGCGTTCGCCTTCACCGCCAACGGTGTCGTCGCCGCCCTCTCCGCCTGCACCGGCGGTGACCGGCCGCAGCGAGATCTTGCCCTGCGGATCGATGTCCTCGACGGTGACCTCGAGCTCCTCGCCGAGCGAAAGCACATCTTCCACCTGGTTGATGCGCCGGCCACCACCCAGCTTCGAGATGTGGACCAGCCCGTCGCGTCCGGGGAGGATGTTGACGAAGGCTCCGAACTTGGTGATGTTCACGACCTTGCCGTTGTAGACCTTGCCCACCTCGGCCGTCGGCGGCTCGAGGATCAGGCGAATCTGCCGCTCGGCCTCGTTCACCTTGCTCATGTCCGGTGACGCGATCGACACCGTCCCGACCGTGCCGTCGTCGTCGACCGTGATGTCGGCGCCAGACTCGGCCTGGATGGCGTTGATGACCTTGCCCTTCGGGCCGATGATCTCGCCGATCTTCTCCACCGGGATCTGGAAGGAGATGATCTTCGGAGCAGTGTCACGCACCTCGGACCGAGGCTCGGCAATTGCGCCAGCCATGACCTCGAGGATGGTCAGGCGGGCTTCCTTGGCCTGAGCCAGCGCAGCGGCCAGCACGTCGGCGGGGATGCCGTCGATCTTGGTGTCGAGCTGCAGCGCGGTCACGAACTCGGCCGTGCCGGCCACCTTGAAGTCCATGTCGCCGAAAGCATCCTCGGCGCCCAGGATGTCGGTGAGCGTGGTGTAGCGGCCCTCGGCATAGACCAGGCCCATGGCGATGCCGGCCACCGGCGCCTTGATGGGCACACCTGCGTCCATCAGGGACAAGCTCGAACCGCAAACCGACGCCATGGACGTGGAGCCGTTGGATGAGAGCACTTCGGACACGCAGCGGATGGTGTAGGGGAACTCTTCCAGGCTGGGAACCACCGGCGCCAACGCCCGCTCGGCTAGCAAGCCGTGGCCGATCTCGCGACGCTTGGGGCCTCGCATGAACCCCGTCTCACCAGTGGAGTACGGCGGCATGTTGTAGTGGTGCATGTACCGCTTCTTGGTCTGCGGTGTGATGCCGTCGATCATCTGGTCCATGCGGCCCATGCCCAGGGTGGCCAGCGTGAGCGCTTGCGTCTCACCCCGCTCGAACAGGCCGGAACCGTGGGCGGTGGGCACCAGCCCGACCTCGGCGGACAGGGGCCGTAGGTCGCGGGTACCCCGGCCGTCGATGCGCAGGCCCTCGTGCACGATGCGAGCCCGCACCGCCTCCTTCATGGCCGCACGAATGGCGGCCCGCAGGTGCTTCTCGGCGTCGCGGTCGGTCTCGGCGAACCGAGGCAGCAGCTGCGCCATGACTGTCTCGCGAATCTCGGCCTCGGCGGCCAGGCGGCTCACCTTGTCGGCGATGCGCTGCGTCTCGGCCAGGCGATCGCCGGCCGCGGCCACTACCGCCTCGTAGATCTCCTTCGTGTAATCGAGCTGCTCGGCGTACTCGACGGGCGGCTTGGCACCGGCTTCGTCGACCAGGTCACGCTGCAGCTTGACCATCTGGCGGATCCACGGCTTGGAGGCCTCGAGGCCCCGGGCGATCTCCTCCTCGGTCAACTTCGGGGAGCCGCCCTGGTAGTTGGACCATGACGACTCGGTGCCACCGGCCTCCACCATCATGATGGCCACATCGCCGTCGGGCAGCTGGCGCCCGGCGACCACCATCTCGAAGCTCGACTCGTCGCCCTCTTCATAGGTGGGGAACGGAATCCACTCACCCGAGGCGGAGAAGGCGATGCGAACCGCGCCCACGGGCCCGCTGAAAGGGATGCCTGAGACCATCAGCGCAGCCGAGGCGGCGTTTATGGCCAACACGTCGTGAGGATTTTCCTGATCTGCACCGAGAATGGTGCCCACGATGTGAACCTCGTTGCGGAACGCATCCGGGAAGGATGGCCGCAGCGGGCGGTCGATTAGGCGGGCGGTGAGGGTGGCCGCATCGGACGCGCGACCCTCACGGCGGAAGAACGACCCGGGTATCTTGCCCGCCGCGTACATCCGCTCCTCGATGTCGACGGTCAGCGGGAAGAAGTCGATGCCTTCGCGGACCGACTTGGCCGCTGTGGCCGTGACAAGGGCGAGCGTGCGGCCTAACCGCACGGTGACCGCGCCGTCGGCCTGGCGGGCCAGGCGGCCCGTCTCGAGGGTGACCTCCTTGTGGGGATGTCCCTCGACTGTCGTGCTGATGCTGATGGTGTCTGCCATCACGCGCTTCCTTTCCGGGCCGGTGCACCCGGCCCCGTTGGGAGGGTGCGATGGCGGCCAGTTCCCAGGTCTCGCCCTCCGGACGGCGTACCGCCCGGTTGGCGGGAGCTGGCAGCTGACCCCAACCGTTCCTCCACTGGTCTTGACTCGAAACAACCGTCCCGCGAAACGGGGCGGAAAAGGATCACGAGCGGCCCCCAGGGCCGCTCGATGGTTTGCCTACCGTCGCAAGCCGAGTTTGGCGATGATGCTTCGATACCGTTCGACGTCGTTGCGACGCACGTAATCGAGCAGGCGGCGACGCCGTCCGACCAGCATCAACAACCCCCGCCGACTGTGGTGGTCCTTCTTGTGGAGCCGCAGATGATCGGTCAGATGGTTGATGCGGGCGGTCAGGATGGCGATCTGCACTTCTGGCGACCCGGTGTCGGTGTCGTGCAGGCGGTGCTCATGGATCGTCTCGGACTTGGGCTTCATCACATTCCTTGGCTGGAGGGCTTCCTACCCGGCTCCACGGGGCGCCATGCGCACCCGGGGGCCGCCGGTCCACGGCCTGAAGCGTCGTGCAGCGCGGGATATGACCCGACGGCTGCCCGGCTGGCTGTGGCCGGCACGATCCTGAACGAAGGTCAGAACCGCTGGCCAGGCTAGCAGCTTCTGTCGCCTACCCTTTCAGCCACAGTTCAGCGCCCGGCGGCCGGGGTGGTCGTCCAGCGATAACGCGGCCCGTGCGGTGGCGGCAGATCATCCGGCGAAGGTGGTGCCGGCGAGAGCTCGAGAACCGGGGCACCCGGTCGATAGAACACGGGCTCCAACTGGTCGCCGCGGGCCTGCCGATCCAGCCCGTGGGCAGCCAGTGTGGCGTCGAGCGAATCGCCGACGCGTCCGGC
>JAXDQG010000419.1:0-4790 GCA_034667945.1 Acidimicrobiia bacterium
CCGGTGGACAGACCGTGGTTGATCATCTGGGCCACGCCGCCGGTGATGCCCTGGCGGTTGAGGGCGAAGGTACCCAGGATGATGAAGCCGAGGTGAGCGACGGACGAATACGCCACCAGGCGCTTCAGGTCCTTCTGCATGGTGGCCACCACGGCCCCGTAGATGATGCCGATCACGCCCAACGTCAGGAACAGCGGAGCGAAGTAGTGGGTGGCCTCGGGGAACAGGTACAGCCCGAAGCGTAGGAAGCCATACGTGCCCATTTTCAGCATGATGCCGGCCAAGATGACCGAGCCGGCGGTGGGGGCTTCGGTGTGGGCGTCGGGCAGCCAGGTGTGGAACGGGAAGATGGGCACCTTGATGGCGAAGGCCAGGGCGAACGTCAGGAACACCCAGCGGGCGGTGTTGGTGGCGAGCGCCTGGGCGTCGGCCAGGGTGACCAGGTCGAACGTGACCGGATTGCCGGTTTGACGGGCCGTAAGGAAAACCAGCACCAGGATGCCGACCAGCATCACGGCCGAGCCGAACATCGTATAGATGAAGAACTTCACCGCCGCGTAGGTGCGGTTGCCGTGTCCCCAGCTGCCGATGAGGAAGTACATCGGCACCAGCACCAGCTCGAAGAAGACGAAGAAGGCGAAGAGGTCGAGGGCGAGGAACACCCCCATGCAGCCGGCCTGCAGCAGCAACAACCAGGCGAAATAGGCCTTGTCGTCATGCTCGGGCAGCACCGCTCCGATGGTGAGGGGGAACAGCAGCGCGGTCAGGAGCACCAGGAACAGCGAGATCCCGTCGATGCCCAGGTGCCAGCCGATGCCGTAGTCCTTGACCCACGAGTGCTGCTCCACGAACTGGAAGCCGGCGTTGTGGCGGTCGAAGTTGACCACGAGCCAGACAGCGATGGCGCCGGTGGCCGTAGAGAACAGGAAAGCCGTCTGCCTGATGAGCTCGGGCCGCCGGCGCGACAACATGGCGCACACCAGCGAGCCGACTGCGGGCAGCACGATGATCGACGTGAGGAGAGGGAAGCCGGAGGTTCCCTGGCTGGCGAGCAACATCAGAAGCTGGCCCTGGAGAGGAAGAGCCCGATGAGGACGATGGCCCCGACGGCGACGCCGAGGGCGTAGGAGCGGACGTAGCCGTTCTGGAACCGGCGAAGCAGTGAGCCGTCCACCCGCACCACCTCGCCCACCCCGTTCACGGCCCCGTCGATGACCTGCCTGTCGAACCGGGCGGTGCCCTCGAATGCCAGCTCGCCGGGCCCGCTGGCGATGCGGGCGAGCGTCTCGTCGATGTACCAGGCGTGCTCGAGCACCGGCTGCTCGATGACCGCCGGCCGGCCCAGCCCCCGCAGGTAGACCCGCGCCGCCACGACAATGGCCGCCACCGCACCTGCGACGGCCACGACCGCCAGGATCGCCTGGCCCACGCCGGAGAGGCTGAGGTGGTGCTCGTTGCCGAACAGCGAGGGCTCGAGCCACCGCTCGAGGAACTTGGTGCGGTCGCTGAAAGGCAGGTTGAGGGCTCCGGCCCCGATCGCTCCGGCAGCGAGCACGACCAAAGGCAGCAGCATGATCGCCGGGCTCTCATGGGGATGGTGCTCGCGCCGGTGCTGGACTGCGGCGGGCAGGTAGTCCTCGATCCCGGCCAGATCCGGAGGGCCGGCCACCGAGACCTTGTCCACGGTGGGACGATGCCGAGCGGCCATGGCCTCCACCTCGGCCACCCGGGCTCTGGCGGCCGTGACCGAGGCCTCGACCTCCTGAATCTGGGCCTCGAGCGAGGTCACGCCGTCGCGCGCCTTGGTCAGCGCGGTCTCGGCCTTCGTCACGCCGGTCCGGGCCTTGTCGAGGTCCTTGCCGGGCTTCTCGAGCTCCCGCAGGGTGGCCTGGGCGGCTTTCTTGGCGTCCTTGTCGGTGGCGGTGTCGACCGCCACCCGGGCCGCTTCGAGCTGCGCGACCGGCACGGCGGCGGCGGCCGTCTCGCTGGCGCTCACCTCGGACCGGGCGCCGACCAGCGCCGCCTCGGCCGGCTCCACCTTGGCCCGGGCGGCCTCCTGCTCGGCCCGGCCGGCTTCCAGCGCGGCCTCGGCCTCGGCGAGCTCGGAGCGGGCGGCCGCGATGCGGGCGTCCCAGGCCTCGTTGATCTCCTCGGGCGTCGGATCGGCGTAGCGGTACCGCCCAAAGAACGTCAGGAAGACCTGGCGGCTCATGTAGAACGCGGTGAGCAGGGCCGTTGCCAGACCGATGAGCCAGAGCGCCTTGCCCTGTGCCCCGGCATCCCAGGCGTAGGCCAGGATCTCGTCCTTCGACCAGAAGCCTGCGAAGGGAAAGATCCCCGAGATGGCCAGCCAGCCGACGATGAACACACCGCAGGTGACCGGCATGTACTTGTACAGACCGCCGTAGCGGCGCATGTCCTGCTCGCCGTGCATGCCGTGGATGACCGCACCGGCGGCCAAGAAGAGCAGGGCCTTGAAGAAGGCGTGGGTGACCATGTGGAACATGGCCGGGACGTAACCCGCCACACCGACAGCCAGGAACAGATAGCCGAGCTGCGAGATCGTCGAATAGGCCAGCACCCGCTTGATGTCGTTCTGCGCCACGGCGACGGTGGCGGCGAACAGGGCGGTGATGGCGCCGACCCAGGCGATGAGGTGCGGCACCCAGTCGGAGGCCACGGCCAGCATGGGATTCATGCGGGCCAGCAGGTAGACCCCGGCGGTCACCATGGTGGCCGCATGGATGAGCGCCGAGACCGGCGTCGGACCGGCCATGGCGTCGGGCAGCCAGACGAACAGCGGGAGCTGAGCGCTCTTGCCCACGGCCCCCACCAGCAACAACGCGCTGATGGCAGTGGCAGTTACCACGGCCACCTCACCCGTCTTGGCCGCGGTCAGCACATCTGCGTAGCGGACCGACCCGATCGTGGCGAAGGTGAGGAAGATTGCCACCATGAAGCCCCAGTCACCGACCCGGTTGGTGACAAAGGCCTTCTTTCCGGCGGAGGCGTTGCCCCGGTCGGTGAACCAGAACGAGATGAGGAAGTACGAGCAGGCGCCCACGCCTTCCCAGCCCAGGAAGGTGACGAGCAGGTTGTCGCCCAGCACCAGCATCAACATCGAGAAGACGAAGAGGTTGAGGTAGACGAAGAAGCGGGGGAAGCCCTCGTCACCGTGCATGTAACCGATGGAGTAGAGGTGGATCAGCGAGGCGATGCCGGTGACGAAGAGCACCATCGTCATGGCGAGCGGATCGACCAGGAAACCGGCGTCGACCTGGAAGTTCCCCACCGGGATCCACGAGAACAGAACCTGCGAGAAGAAGCGCTCGTGCCCGGGGCGTTCGACGAGGCCGGCGAAGACGATGCAGGC
This sequence comes from Acidimicrobiia bacterium, assembly GCA_034667945.1. GTDB lineage: Bacteria > Actinomycetota > Acidimicrobiia > Acidimicrobiales > CAIXPF01 > JAXDQG01. Next base: position 3,374 of record JAXDQG010000419.1, read on the forward strand.
CACGACGAACGACCCGAGCACCATCAGGGTGGCCAGCCAGCCGGCCAGCGGCTCGCCGAGACGCTTACCGAAGAGCAGAAGAAGCAGGAACCCGGCGAGGGGTAGGGCAGGGATGAGCCAGACAAGATCCAGCATCAGGACACCTCAACCCGGCGGGTAGGTCGGATCACCACGTCATCCCTTCAGAATGGCGATGTCATGGGGGGTGGCGCCGGGCCGGCGCCGCAGCACCGACACGACGATGGCAAGGCCCACCACCACTTCGGCAGCCGCCACGACCAGCACGAAGAACACCGAGATCTGACCGGAGAGATCGTGATAGGCGTGGGCGAAGGAGACGAAGGTGAGGTTCACGGCGTTGAGCATCAGCTCGACACACATGAACATGACGAGCGGATTCCGGCGGACCAGCAGTCCGACCGCGCCGATCGTGAACAGCGCGGCCGCCAGGACCACGTACCAGGTGTCGGTGACGTCCATCGCAGTTATGCCTTGACCTCGACCGGCTCGGCGCCGGCGTCGAGCGGGGCCACATCATCCATCCGAGACGGCGGCCGGCCCAGGACCACGGCGCCCACCACCGAGATGGTGAGCAGGATGGCGGTGGCCTCGAAGGCGAACACGTAGTCGCTGAACAGCAGGCGGCCGAGCTGGGTGATGTTCGGCGTGTCGGACTGGATGGCCGTTGCCGGGTTGGCTGCCCCGGTGACGGTCGACCCGGCGGCAAGCAGCACGACCAGGGTGAGGCCCAGCCCGAGGACCCGGGCGACGTGCGCTGCAGGCCGTTGGCCGCCCAACGGCTCGATGTCGAGGTTCTCGGCCTCGTCGATACCCATCAGCATGATCACGAACAGGAAGAGCACGACGATGGCGCCCGCGTAGACGATGACCTGCACCGCCGCCAGGAACTGGGCGTCCTGGACGATGAAGAGGACGGCCACCGCGAACAGGGTGGCCACCAGCGACAGGGCGCAGTGCACGGGGTTGGCGAGGAGCACAACGCCGAGCGCGCCGGCCAACAGGATGACGCCGCTGACGATGAAGACGGCGAGCTCCATCAGTGGTGGCCCTCGTCAGGTGCGTCGCGGGCGGGTTCCCCGGCGTCGCCTGCGGCCGCGATGGGAGCTTGTGCCCCGGCCCTCGATGTGGTCTGGCCCAGCTCGGGGGAGCGCACGCCGTAGCCGAGTTCGCCCGACCAGGCGACCCGGCCCTCGTAGTCGGCGTCGCCGTTGGGCGCCGTGGCCCGCATCCAGCCCGAGGTGCCTGCGAAATCGTCCTCGGCCCAGTTCTCCCAGGGGAGCTGCTTGGGCCGACCGTCATCGCCCACCAGGAGCTCGTCCTTGGTGTAGATGGCGTCGGAGCGGTTCTTGAAGGCGAACTCGAAGAGCTTCGACTCGGTGATGGCCTCGGTCGGGCA
>JAXDQG010000420.1:0-15724 GCA_034667945.1 Acidimicrobiia bacterium
CATCGCCCTGATCGACGAATCGGGCACGCGCCGGGCCTCCTCGGACATCGGCGCCGCGGCGGCGATCAACGGAGCGATGCCTTCTGCCGCGGCCACGAGGTCGGCCACGGAGGGGATGGTCAGATCAGACATGGGCAGACTCCGGGGACATGACCGCAATCTAAATCGGATTTGGCTCGCGCCGCTGTGAAGTCGGACGCGGCTTTCGTCGGTGGGTATGCCCGAGCTTCCGTAGGGGAACGACCGGCCCTATGGCTGCTCGGCGGCATCACAAGAACCACAATCACCGGTACAGGAAAGGTCCGCGTCCAGCGGACGAGCACGTGGTGGTGCTGGCGTCGGGGGAGACCATCCCACCCTTGGGTCTCGGCACCTGGCACCTGGCAGAGGACGCCGCTCGGTGGCGGACGGAGGTGACGGCGCTGCGGGCCGGCATCGATCTCGGCATGTCGGTGATCGATACCGCCGAGCTCTATGGCAGCGGACGATCCGAAGAGCTCGTCGGCGAGGCGATCGCCGGTCGTCGCGAGGACGTCTTCCTCGTGAGCAAGGTCGTTCCCGATCACGCCACCAGCGATGGAACCGTTGCCGCCTGCGAGGGCAGCCTGCGCCGCCTCCGCACCGACCACCTCGACCTGTATCTGCTGCACTGGCGGGGAATGGTCCCGTTGCAGGAGACCCTGGCCGGCTTTCGCCAGCTGCAGCAGGCCGGGAAGATCCGGTACTGGGGGGTGAGCAACTTCGACGTGACCGACATGGACGAACTGGTCGCGCTCGGAGGCGACGACGTCACAGCAGATCAGGTGCTCTACAACCTCGCCCACCGCGGGATCGAATACGACCTGCTGCCGTGGTGCCTCGAGCGCGACGTTGCGATCATGGCCTATTCGCCGATCGAGCAGGGCCGATTGCTGAACCATCCGGCGCTCGCAACCGTGGCGGCGCGTCACGGGGCGACACCCGCCCAGGTCGCGCTGGCCTGGGTCATCTCACGCGAGAACGTCTGTGCGATCCCCCAGGCCGGCACGCCCGCGCACGTGGTCGAGAACCACCGGGCCTTGCATTTGAAGCTCGACGAGGAAGACCTCGCCGCGCTCGATCTGGCCTTCCCGGTGCCGACCGGCCGGCGCCCACTCGAGGTCATCTGAAGCTGTGTGATCTGAAGCTGTGTGATCTGAAGCTGTGTGACTGAAGCTGGTCAGCCGAATTCCGGCAGCACGTATTTCGCCATCAGCTCGATGGAGCGCATCGAGTTCTCGTGCGGAACGGCGTACGGGTTGAGCATGCACAGCAGGATGTCGGTGCCGGCCGCTTCGTAGGCCTTGCAGCGCTCGATGACCTCGTCCGGGTCGCCCGCGACGGCCGCCCCCATGTCGAGCATCTGCTCGAAGGTGACCTCGGTGTGGCGTCCCCGCTCGACGGCTTTGGCTGCCCGATTGAGGTAGTCGTACGTGCTGTCCTTGGTTTCCAGCTCCTCGAGCCAGGCCGGAACCGTGCTGATGATCTCCGTGGCCGTCCTGAAATACCACTCGTAATTCGGCTTGGCGACCTGGTACGCCTCCGCCTTCGTCGGCGCGCAGTTCATCATCGTGAACACGACGTTCTTGTTGTTCACGACGCTGCCGAGCGGCTTCGTGCACGTCTCGGCTGCGGCCTTGTAGACCGCGAGGTTCTCGGCCAGCTCCTCGGTGGAAACCCCGAGGCTGAACGAGCAGAGCCCAAGTCCGAGCTCGCCCATCATCTGATGGCCGTCCTTGCTACCCGTGGCGCCGAAGACAGGCGGATGCGGGTCCTGATAGGGCTTGGGAACGACCCGGCGCCGGGGCATCGACCAATACTTGCCCTCGAACTCGTACTCGTCGTTGGTCCAGCACCCGATGGTGGCCTCCACGGCTTCCCGCCACATCTCGCGAGTGTCCTTGGGGTGAATGCCGAAGCCCTCCAGCTCGGTGCGGGTGGTCGACCGACCGGTGCCGTAATCGACGCGTCCACCCGAGATGAGGTCCAGCACGGCGACTGATTCGGCGGAGCGAACCGGGTGGTTGTACGGCTGCGGCTGCAGCCGCACGCCATAACCGATGCGGATGTTCTCGGTCTGCGCGGCAATGGCGCCGTAGAGCACCTCTGGATTGGAGCAGTGCGAATACTCCTCGAGGAAGTGGTGCTCGACAGTCCAGAACCCGTGCCAACCGGCCCGATCGGCGGCGACCACTTGGGCAATGGTCTCCTGGTACGCCCGGCGCTCGCTCTCTCGCGTCCACGGACGGGGCACGGGTATTTCGTAGAAGATGGCAAACTTCACGAGGCCTCCCCCCTGGCAGGTGCGGCATCGTCTTACCACGCAAAATCGTCTTACCACGCAGAACCGGGCCTGCGTGTGTGGCGGCCGCCGAACTTCCGTACCAACCGGCCCGTGCGCCAAGCTTGCCAATCGTGACCACGCGCCCCGCCGACGACAGCCCGGCCACCCAGCTCTCCACCGCCCAGCTCTCCAACGGCCAGCTCACCAACGGCCAGCTCACCAACGGCCAGCGGGCATCCACCGACCGCCCGACCGTGGACAGCGTCCGGGCCGAGGTCGACGCCTGGATCGACGAGAACTGGAGCCTCGATCTGACCGTCCGCGAGTGGTGGGCACGCTTGGCGGCGGCGGGCTACACATCTCCGACGCTGCCGGTCGAGGCCGGTGGGCGGGGGTGGACCGGTGATCTCGCGGCCGCAGCCCTGGCCACCCTGGCCCGCCGCCGTGTTCTGGGCGCGCCCGGTGGACTGGGCCTGTTGTTGGCGGCGCCCACCATTGCCACCCACGGCACGCCGGAGCAGGTCGCCCGCTACGTGCCCCGCATCCTCGACGGCACCGAGGCCTGGTGCCAGCTGTTCTCCGAGCCCCAGGCCGGCTCCGACCTGGCCGGTCTGCAGACCCGGGCCGAGCGCGACGGCGACGAGTGGGTGGTTACCGGTCAGAAGGTCTGGACCTCGACCGCCCAGGTGGCCGACCTCGGCATGCTGATCGCCCGCACCGACCCCGACGCCCCCAAGCACCGGGGTATCACGTACTTCCTCATCGACATGCGCCAGCCGGGCATCGAGATCCACCCGCTCAAGGAGATGACCGGCCGCGCCGTCTTCAACGAGGTCTTCCTGGACGAGGCGCGGGTGCCTCACGCCAACATCCTCGGTGAGCTGAACGACGGCTGGAAGGTGGCCAACTCGACCTTGGCCTTCGAGCGGTCCGGCATCGGTCACGGCGGCTCGTCCTTCGCCGCGGCCAATCCGGGAAGCATCGCCGGCCACCTCGACCGGCCCGTGTCCGACTTCCTGGATCGCAAGGGCGCCATCACCGGCGGTGCGGTCGGAAAGCGCAACATCAATGCGCTGTTCGAACTGGCGCGGGCCAAGGGTCGTGCTGATGATCCGGTCGTTCGCCAGGCACTGGCGCAGGTATGGACCTACTACGAGCTGGTGCGGATGATGGGCTGGAAGGCCAAGAACCTGCCCGGTATGCGCACCGGCGGGGAGGGCAACCTCGCCAAGATCCACAACACGCGCACGGTCGATGCCTGCCGGGATGCCGCCAACCTGCTACTCGGGCCCGAGGGCCAGCTGTGGGAATCACCCGGTGCAGCCGGAGCCTTCCAGGAGATGACGCTGTTCTCGCCAGCGCCGCCCATCTATGGCGGCACCGACCAGATCCAGCGCAACGTGCTGGGTGAACGGGTGCTGGGGCTGCCCAAGGAGCCGGGTCCCGCCGCCGACACACCCTTCCGCGACCTGCCCAAGAACTAGCATGCGCTGATTCGGCCCGTTGAGGCAGCGGGCCAGGTCCGTCCTAGGGGGACAATCACATGGCCGCGACCGAGTACGACATCCACATCAAGGGCGGGACCATCGTCGACGGCAGCCGCGTACCCCGCTATCGCGGGGACGTGTGGATCAAGGATGGCCGCATCGCCCAGCTGGGCGGTCGGGCGCGCGGCGGTGCCCGCCAGGTTGTCGATGCTGAAGGGGCCATCGTCTGCCCCGGCTTCGTCGACTTGCACACGCACTACGACGCGCAGATCCGCTGGGACCCGTGGTGCACCATTTCGGGCTGGCACGGCGTGACGTCGGTGGTATTGGGGAATTGTGGCTTTGGCTTCGCCCCGGTGAAGCCGGACTTCCGTGAGCGCTCCATGCTGACAATGGTGCGGACCGAAGCCATTCCCTTCCAAGCCATGAAGGAAGGCTTCCTTCCTCATTGGGACTGGGAGACCATCCCCGAGTATCTCGATTCACTCGACCGGGCTGACAAAGGTGTGAACTGCATCCAGTACATGCCTACGGCATCACTGATGATCTACGTCATGGGCCTCGAGGCGGCCAAGACCCGCCCGGCAACCAACGCCGAGCAGAAAGAGATGCAGCGGCTCCTCCACGAGGGCATGGACGCCGGCCTTTGCGGGTTTTCCATCCAGCGGCTCGGGCCCGATTCGGTGCAGTCCGACTTCGACGGGACGCCCATGGTGACCGACACCATGTGCGACGACGACATCTTCTGCCTCGCCGAGGTGCTGCGCGAGCGTGACGAGGGTTTCATCCAGATCACGCAGTTGACCGGTGGGCTCAAGGGCGACGCCGACGACCTGGACTTCCAGGCCCGTCTGGCAGATGTCGCCCAGCGCCCGGTTCTGCACAACGTGGTCTCGGCCAGCCCGAAGGATCCCAGCATTCACCGGCGGCGCATGGAATGGCTGGCGAATTGCCAGGCCAATGGCATGCAGGTGTTCGGTCAGGGCGGCACGATCCGTTCCGGCTTCGTGTTCACCCTCGAGGACTGGAACCTCTACGACTCCAGCCCGGCGTGGCGCGAGGCCACCGTGGGTGAGCCGGCCGCGCGGATGCGGAAGATGGCTGATCCTTCCGTTCGTGAGCGCATCAAGAAGGAGACCGAGAACGCCTCCGCGTTGTTCACCCAGATCCAGGGTGGCGTCGGAGGTCCGCCTCGCAAGCTGGTGGTGCAGGGCGTGGGCGGTCGTGCGGATCTGGAGCACTATGTCGGCCGCTCATTGGAGGACATCGGACGTGACGAGGGTCGCCATTACATCGATGTGATGCTCGATGTAGCCATTCAGAGTGAGCTGAAGGCCGAGTTCCTCGGACCGGATCGGGGTTACAACGCGGACTACATGGCCGAGCTCATCACGGACTCCCCCTACACCTTCCCAGGTGTATCGGATGGCGGGGCTCACACCAAGTTCTTCAATGGCGGCGCGTTCACGACCGATTTCCTGATGTGGCTGGTGCGCGATGAGCCGCGTATCTCGCTGGAAGAGGCGCATTACCGGTTGTCGGCGCTGCCGGCGCACGCGGCCGGCTTCCGCGATCGTGGCGTGCTCCGCGAGGGCGCGGCGGCGGATGTGGTCGTCTATCGCCTCGAGGATCTCGACATCACGCCGCACTGGGTGGGCGACATCGTCCACGACTTCCCGGGCGGTGAATGGCGCCGGGTCCAGCGCGCCGAGGGCTATCAGTCGGTGATCGTCAACGGGGTCGAGACCTTCGCGGACGGTGAGTGCACGGGTGCGACGCCGGGTCGCCTGCTGCGCCACGGCCGGGGCTGAGCGGCATGCGCAGCCTTGTCCTGCTCTGCGGTCGGCTGGTGGTGGGGGCGTACCTCGCGATCCACGGAGCGCAGAAGCTTTTCGGCGTCTTCGGCGGTCGCGGGATCGAGGGGACCGCCGCCGGCTTCGAACGGCAGGGCCTCACCCCGGGCAAGCCGATGGCGATTACGGCGGGGGTGTGCGAGCTGGGCGGAGGCGTGCTGACGGCCACAGGTGCTGCCCATCCGCTCGGTCCGGTGGCTGTGGCGGGCACGATGGCGGTGGCCGCCTCGGTACACCGTCCGCAGGGTCCGCTGGCTGCCAAGGGCGGTTTCGAGCTGCCGCTCACCAACTGTGTGGCGGCGGCAGTGCTGGCGGCGACCGGACCCGGCCGGTTGGCGCTGGGACGCCGGTTGCATCCGGCGCTGGGCGCCTTGACCGCGGTGGGGGCTGCCGGAATTGCGGGAGTCCTGGTCTCGAAGGTGCTGAAGGCTCAGGCTCTAGCTCAGGTTGAGGCTCGGCAGGGCGTGCAGAGCACGTCGCAGCCCAGCGCTACCTCGTCGGGGAGCGACAAGGCGCAGGCGGCGAGCGTGACCCCGACGCCCACAGCGGCCGGCTAGCGCTCGAGGCCGAGGCTGGCGTCCCTGGATGTATGGGAGTAGCGGTCGACGTAGCCCGGGTCGGCGGCCTCGGCTGCCGGGAGGAGGTCTTTGCGGGCCCGATCCCACGCGTCGATGAGACGATCTTCGGCCTCGTAGTTGAACGGATCCTGGAGCGCTCGCTCGGTGATTGAGCCCTCGTCCAGGGGATTCTGCTCAAGCCAGCGGGCGGTCAGCGGAAGTGCCTCTTCGACGGGCAGCACATCCCGGTAGCCCAGGCCGCCCCGCAGCAGCTCGGTGGAGAGCAGCCGATGGTGCTCGGTCGACTCGTAGAGCGGGTAGGCGGGGCGGGCCAGCTCCCAGGGCAGGCTGATGATCTCGACCTCTAGCCCGAGTCCGCCGGCGAGGAGTTGGATCCACTGTCCGATGGTCACCGCGTGCTCGTCGGAGACGTTGACGCAGTGGCCGGCAGCGGCGTCGGGACGATCGACGGCGCAGAGGACGGCAGCTGCCGCGTTGAGCGAATACGCCATGGTGAAGACGGTGAGCCCGCCGTCCGGCAGGATGAAGCGACGCCGACCGTCACGCAGGCGGCGAATGATCGACCACTCCTTCGGCACGACCTGGGCGGGCCCGTAGAGGCGGGGATAGCGGAGGTGGGTCGCGCTCGGATGGTGCTGGAAGAGGACGTCCTCGGTCTGCACCATCTTCACCACCTTCGGATTGTCCTCGGGGACGGCGCGAGGCGCGTCTTCTCGGGTGGGGAGGGCCATGCCCTCTGGGTGGCGCGACTCCGGCCAGCCGAAGCCCCGATAGACCGGCACGCCGCCGATGGAGATGACCCTGTCGCAGCGACCCGCGAGGAAGACGGCCAGGTCTCGCAGGCGGCCGTACATGGCGAGGACGATGTCGAAGGTTCTGTCCTGGAGCGCGGCGCTGACTGCGTCGATGTCGAAGGCGTCGGTGTGGATGTGCTCGACGTGGTCGGGGACCAGATCACTCTCGTGACGGCCGGAGTGCAGGATGGCGACGGTGTAGCCGCGCTCGAGCAGTCCGTTGACGACGTGCGGCCCGGTGGGGCCGGTTCCCCCGATGACAAGCGCCGTGCTCATGGCGCGACCTCCCCATGCCCTTTGGTTTTCGCCGCGGCTGGCGGGCCGCACCATAGAGCCTTGGAGGGCGGATGACGTCACCAGTCGGGAATGGCCTGGATGGCGGCGGTGGCGGGGCTTGGGTTGGGGCAGCTGGCGTAGTGACCACGTTGCGGGCGGGTGCAGCGCTGGTGATCGGTCTCGTGACCGAGGGCGTCGGCGAGGGCTTTGGTGGGATGGGGATGGGCGATGGCGTAGCCGGTGCGGTGGAGATGGGCGTGGATGTCGCGGAGCGAGAGGGCGCGGCCCGCCTGGCGGAGGATGGCGAGGCAGAGGGCGCGTAGCTCTCGGCCGATGACCAGGGTGGGTTCGGGACCGGTGGGTGGGAGGGGTTGTTCGTGGACGGGATGACGGCGTCGGCGGCCCCGATGGTCGCGGTAAGCGGGACGGAGCTCGGTGTGGATGCCGTGGAGGCGTTTGAGCAGGGCTTGTCGGCGGGCGGCAAGGTCCAGGAGCTCTCGGTCGATCTCGCGGAGTTGGTGGCGGACGTGGTCTTCTTCCGCGAAGAGGCGCTGGTGGCGGGCGTTGGGAATGGTGGCTTTGCGGCGGAGGGGGACCAGGTCGCGGCCGTGGACATAGGGAGCGCCGGGGATGGGCTCGGGCTGCGCGTGGTCGGCGGGCTCGGGTGCCATGGGGGACCTCACGGGTGTCTCGTGAAGTGGTTGTGTGGGCACTCTTAGTGGGGAGCCGCCAACCCGTTGTGGGGACATCTTGCCTGCGGGGTGTGACAGTTAAGGAGCGTCCGTGGGCGAATCGACGTCGAATCGCCCGGGGACGCGGCTTAAATCCGATGTTCGAGGCGGGCATCGTGACGAAATGCGAGGGCGCGCGATCGCTGCTACGGAGAGTGGCAGCTCGATGGTCGACGCCCGGGCGGGCGACCGCTCGGGCGGGGGACAGTGATTCGGAGGGCGGAAGAACTGCCCTGCTTCAGCCTGCCGTCGGGTCGACCAACACCTTCACCGCGCTCAGGCGACGATTCGCCAAGTCGTCGATGGTCTTGCCGAGCGCATCCAGCTCGACAGTCGCGTCGTGTAGGTCCACCGTCCGCAGCCGCCCATCGGCGATCAGTCCGGCCACGATCGCCATCTCCTCCAGCGTGAACACCAGCGACGTGTCCACCGAGACTTCTTTGCCCATCCAGCGCATCGGCACGACCGTCGCCTCCCCACCCGACACGCCGATCATGCACACCGAGCCGCCTCGCCGCACCAGATCGACCGACTGCTGCAGCGTCTGAGGCACCCCGGCGCAGTCGAAGGCGATATCCGCGCGCAAACCCGCAGTCCGCTCGTTCACATGCTCCCGCAGCTCGGCACCCGGCGCGAACGCCGCATCCGCCCCCATCGCCAACGCCCGCTCGCGCCGGTGCGCATCGGGCTCGACCGCAACGATGTGACCCGCTCCGGCGATCCGGGCGCACTGGATGGTGAGCAGCCCGATCGGGCCGCACCCGACGACGCACGCAAGGTCCCCGACCCGCATCCGACTCCGCCTCACCCCGTGCATCGCCACCGACGCGGGCTCGATGATGGCGGCCGACACATCGTCAACCGCAGCCGGCAGCTTGCACAGCCGGTTGGCGTCGAGCGCCATCGATCGGGCGAAGCCCCCGCTCGCCGGCGCCCGGCGACCGGCGTACGCCGCCCGGGCGTTGGCGCAGTACTCCGGCAACGAAGCCCGGCACTCGGCGCACACACCACAGCCCGGAGCCATGCCCCCGACCACCCGATCGCCCTCCGACACCAGCCGCTCCCCGGGCGCTGTGGCCCGCACCACGCCAACCCATTCGTGCCCGCAGATCCCCGGGTTGTACGGCCAGCCCTCGACATAGGCATGCACATCGCTGCCGCAGATTCCGCAGCGGATGATGTCCACCACAGCCTGGTCCTCGCCCGCCTCGGGCTCGGCCACGTCGGCCAGCTCGAACAGCCCCTTGCCACGAATGACGCCTGCCCTCATAGCCGGAGTCCTAGCACATCATGCCCGGTCCACGGTCCGTTCCCTGGCTACGCTCCCGCCTGTTTGCTGGCCCTGGAGTCGCCCGCTCGGGCGACCGGTCACCGCGAGGAGCGCTCATCGTGGACATCGCCTATTCCCCAGAGGCTGAGGAATATCGCGACAAGATCAGAGCCTTCCTCGCTGACCATCTACCAACGGGCTGGACCGGTCTCGGCGGTCTTCCCGAAGGGCAGCGCCACGGTTTCGTCGAGGAGTGGCGGCGCCTGCTCGGCCGTCATGGCCTGGTCGCCCCCGCCTGGCCGAAGGAGTACGGCGGCGCCGGCTTGTCCGCTATCGAACGAGTCGTCCTCCACGAGGAATTCGCCAAGGTCGGTGCTCCGACCGGGGGTCCCAACGACCTGATCTCGATCAGCATGATCGGACCGACGCTGATGATCCTTGGGACGGAGGAGCAGAAGCGCCACTTCCTTCCCCGGATCTTGTCCGGCGAGGATCGTTGGTGTCAGGGCTACTCGGAGCCCGATTCGGGATCGGACCTGGCCTCGCTGTCGACCCGGGCGGTCAAGGACGGTGACGAATGGGTCATCAATGGTCAAAAGGTGTGGACCAGCGACGCCCACACCGCCAATTGGATCTTCGTTCTCTGTCGCACCGACCCGGACGCACCCAAGCACAAGGGCATCTCGTTCCTGCTGTGCCCGCTGGATCAGCCCGGCATCGAGGCCAGGCCCATCATCAACTTCGCCGGCACGCACGAGTTCAACGAGGTGTTCTTCAACGACGCCCGCACCCCACTCGACCATGTGGTCGGCGAGGTGAACGACGGCTGGCGGGTCGCCAACCAGCTCCTGGCCTTCGAGCGAGGTGACGAGGCCACCATCATGTCGCTGAAGATGCGCGCGGTGGAGCAGCGCCTGCTTGCAACAGCCCGCCAGCGCGACCTGCTGTCCGACCCGCTCGTGCGGCAGGAGCTGGCCTGGGTGCATTCCAAGGTCGAGATCTTGCGCTATCTCGGGCTGCGCACCCTGACACAGGTGCTCGGCAATGGCGTGTTGGGACCGGAGAGCTCCATCAACAAGGTGCTGTGGACGGAGCTCTTCCAGCGCATGACCGAGCTCGGGGTCCGGTTCCACGGCGCCCACAGCATGACGCCCGACGGCATGAAGAACCTCTCTGCCATCTTCATCGAAGCGTCCGGCGATCCGGCATCGACCGAGGCCATCGTCGAGCACTTCCTCGGAGCCCGACCGGCGTCCATCTATTCGGGCTCGAACGAGATCCAGCGCAACATCATCGGTGAGCGGGTGCTCGGTCTACCGAAAGAACCTCGTACCGACGAGGGACCCTGGAAACGGACACTGCGCTCAGCAAGAGAGGCTGAGACGCCTCAGCGAGTCGAGTGAGCTATTACCGGGCGGCGTCGTCGTAGGTCCAGTCGGGCAATTTGTGTATGTGGCGCTCGTCGTATGTGACATTTCCGTCGTCATCGATGTCCTTGACGAGCGGGATGAGCGCCGGCCGTAGAGGCCCACCCCGATGCTCCAGCCGAGCGGCGAAATCCTCGGGAAAAGCCCTCAAAAGGCTGGAGATCACCACCTGTTCCTCGGTGCCCACATAGCACCGGTTGCTATCGGTGACCGTGCGCAACGACGCACTGATGGCACCGAGATCGTCATCGCTTCCCTGCTCCTGCTCAATGGCCAGCAGGTGCTCTGTGATGGTCATGCATCCCGTCTTGCAGGGGGGGCACTGACCGCACGACTCCACCGCCAGGAAGCGGCTCACCTCGCGGGCCACGCTCACCATGTCGGCGGTGTCGTCGTAGACCACGAACCCGGCGGCACCGAGGCCACTGCCCCGAGCAGCCATGTCTTCGTAGGTGAGGGGCACATCGAAATTGTCAGCGGTGAGCACCGGGTTGGATACACCTGAAAGGGCGCCCCGAAAGCGGCGGCCCAGCCGGGGGCCACCGCACAGCTCGAGCAGCTCGTTGAACGTGGTGCCGAGCTCTACCTCGTGCACGCCCGGCCGGCTGACGTCACCGACCACCGTGGCGATGATCGTGCCCGGGGAGTTCACCGTCCCTGCGGTGCGGTACCACGACGCTCCCTTCGCCAGGATGTGGGCGGCGGCCGCCAGCGTCTCGACGTTGTTGACCAGCGTGGGGTTGCTCTCCGCTGCCTGTGCAGACGAGCCGCCGGGCAGCCACCGCGACCCCGGCCCCAAGGGGCCGGAGCCTCGGGTAGGCGAGGCGCCCGACTCCCAGCCCATCGGCACCGTGGCGAACAGCCCGTGCTGATAAGGGGGCAGCAGACGCGGGAGCGGGTCACGACCCTCGATGACCTCGAGCAACGCCTTCTCCTCGCCGAGGAGGTACTCCTCGGGACCTTCGACGATGGTGATCGTCAGACCACCGAGCAGGCCGGCCTCGCCCAGCTCGATGGCGGCCCGCTTGAGGTTGGCCGCCTCGCGCTCGTACACCCGCTTGGTGGCCACATAGGCCTCCGTAGCTCCCACGGCCAGGGCTGCGATGGCGGTGCCCTCGATGATCCGGTAGGGATCGCGCCGCATGAGCAGGCGGTCCTTGAACGTGGCCGGCTCTCCCTCGGCGCCGTTGGCCACCACGAAATGGCGTCCGCCCGAGGCGTCGCGAACCGAGGCCCACTTGGCCCCGGTGGGGAAGCCGGCACCGCCCCGCCCTCGCAGCCCCGAGGCCTGGATCTCTTCGACGGTCCCTGTCGCGCCGAGCGCCCGGGCGGCTCGCAGGCCCTCGCCCCCGCCCTGGGCCAGGTAGCGATCGAGGGTCTCTATGGCACTGTCCGGTAAGACGAATGGCACGACGGTCACGAGTCGCAATCGTAAGGACCGGCTGGCAGCTGTGGGCGGCAACGCAGCTGTCGGCGGCGACATGAGGACCCATGGCACGCTGGCTAGGTGACCAAGTCGCTGACCTTCGCCAACTTCGAGCTCTCGGCCCCCGACATCGCCCGCTTCGTGCGGGCCCGTTTCGAGACGACCGGCCTGTCGATCAGGGCGACCCTGCGGGCCGACGGGTCGCCGAGGCTGAGCCCCATCGAGCCCTCGATCCTCCAAGGTCAGCTGTACGTGGGCATGATGCCCGGCTCGATGAAAGCTCGTGACCTGCAGCGCGACGGGCGGGTGGCCTTGCTGACCACGTTGTCCGACAAGCTGGACATGAGCGGCGAGGGCAAGCTCTTCGGCGAGGCGGTCGAGCTGACGGATCCCGATGACATCCACCGGGTGCTCTCGGCGGCCGCCGCGGGCACCGACTACGACGCCGAGGCGTTCGCCGGATCGCACGTGTTCGAGGTGGGGATCACGGGTGCGGCCTGGCAGCACGTCGAGGGGGACACCTGGGTCACGGTGTCGTGGCGGGTGGGTGGGCCGGTGCGGCGCCGCCAGCGGCAGGGCCCGACGGGTTCGCCGGTGGACGTCGGCTGAGAAGCCCGTCGACGTCGGCCGAGAAGCTGAGAGGCTTGGAGTCGCGGCGGCGGGCGGTCATGTTGGGCTAAGAAACCGGGGCGGGCCGTTCCGGGCTCGAACACCTCAGGAGCTGTTGATGAAGCTTGCAGTCGAGTTCCCCAGCGTCGCGTTCCGCGAAGGCAGTCGAGCGGTGCAGCAGATGGCCCGGGCCATCGAGGAAATCGGCTTCGACGAGTTGGCGGTCTTCGACCACGTGGTCATGGGCTATCCAACCGACTCTCGGTCGGCTCCCATCTACCCGCCCCAGATGCCGGTGCTGGAAGCGCTGATGACGCTGGCGTTCGCGGCGGCCGTGACCGAGCGCATCAGCCTGTCGACCGAGGTCCTCGTTCTGCCCCAGCGCCAGCCCGTGCTGGTGGCAAAGCAGGTCAGCACGTTGGACACGCTGTCGGACGGCCGCGTGCGGCTCGGGGTCGGGGTGGGCTGGCAGGAGTCCGAGTACGACGCTCTCGAGGAGAGTTACAACAACCGGGGTCGGCGGATGGACGAGGCCATCGAGCTGCTGCGCGCCTACTGGGGTGAGAGTCAGGTCGATTTCGCTGGCGAGCACTACACGTCGACCGCCATGGCCATGGAGCCCAAGCCGCCCCAGGGCGCCAAGCTGCCGATCTGGGTGGGCGGAACGAGTCGGGCCGCGCTCCGCCGGGTCGGGCGCCTGGGCGACGGCTGGATGGGGTCGGCGCGCAGCAACGATGAGTTCGTGAAGAAATCGATGGGCGAGATTCGCCGGCATGCCGAGGAGGCGGGCCGAGACCCTGACCAGATCGGCTGGCAGCTCATGCTGGCGCCGCCGCCCAGCGACGCGGCGGGCAAGACGTTCTATCAAGACCACGATCGGGTTATCCGGCGGGCAGAAGAGGTCCGGGACCTGGGCGTCGATTGGACCGGGGTGAATGCCACGGCGATCTTCCAGGCGGGAGCCCGCAGCGTGTCAGCCATGATCGACGAGCTGGCGAAGTTGCACGGGCGGCTGCGCGAGGCGGTGGGCTGAGGTCGCAGGCCCGGGGATTGGCCGGGCGCCTGCGCCAGGTCGCGTGAGCTACCGTCGGTCGGCGTAACCAGGGTCAAGGGGGCCGATCGTGGACGATTTCGAGCGCTTGGCGGCCGAGCAGGCGTGCATCGGGCTGATCACCGCGTACACGCACTGTGCTGACGGGTTTGAGGAGCGGGCCGGCATCGCGGATCTGTTCACCGCTGACGGCGTGTGGGAATCCGACGAGGCGCGCCTGGAGGGGCGGGAGCAGTTGCTGCGCTTCTTCGGTGACGCCGATGCGGCCGCTGGGCGGAAGTCCCGGCACGTGTCGTCGAATGTGGCGGTGAACGTGACCGCTCCGGACGAAGCCGAGGGGTTGAGCTACTTCACGCTGTACCGGTACGTGGGGGAGAAGCCGCGAGTGCCCGACCTCGAGGGGCAACCGGTGATCGTGGGCCAGTATCGGGACCGCTTCGTGCGGACCGAGCAGGGCTGGCGCATCGCGCACCGGCGCGCCGACGTGGGCTTCGTGCGGCGGAGTGCGTTGAAGGGCTAGGACCTCTCGGTGGTGACTCGGTGCGGTTACGTGCGCGCTGGTTGCGAGGGGGCCGTGCCCTGCGACGTCGAATACACCCCGCTGGGCTATCGAAATCGTGGACTGTTCGCATCGAATCGACGTCGAATCGATGCATACGTGCCGAAGAACCCGCTCCCCGGGTGGATTCAACGAAGTTAATTGAGAAACGCGCCTGGTCAAGAAAACGCAGAGACTCAGGCCGATGCAGGCGGCACGGCGATGTCGAACTGAAGCCCGCTCGAGCCCTCGCCCGCGCCCGCGCCCACCCGCCTCGACACCCAGGCATGCACCGACCCGTCCACCCAGCGCGCCACTGCCGGCACCCGCCGCACCCGCAAACCCGCCCGCGGCACCTCCTCCTCGTGGAAGAACCACGGGCTCACGTCCGGCGCCAGCAGCACGCCCTGCGCGGTGATCGGTCGCATCGTCCCGTCCTGTGTCAGCAGCGATCCCCGCTGCAGGACGATCGCGCCCCTATCCCCGCCCGCCGGGTCGCGCACCGCCACCAGCGGGATCCAGTGCTCGGGCACGGCCGTCTGCAGCTGATACACCAACGCGGCCGGCGAAGGCAGCTGGGGTGGCGGCGCCGCGGTCAAGCGCGACCCGTATTCGATCGAGCGATTGCGAGGCCGGCCATCGGCTCCCTCGACTACTCGCTCCACCGCCCAGGCGAGGTTGGCCATCTCGTCCCGCAACAGCAACAGCTCCTCGATCGGCTCACCGTCGAGCGAGCCGGCCACAACCGGCGCCAGCAGCAACAGCGGTGGCGCGGGACCGGAACCGGCCGCCAGGGAACCGTCGGTCGAACGGAACATCCTCCACCGCGCCGTCGCCCCGGCCCCGGCCTCGGCTCCCGCGCCAGCCCCGGCGCCAGCCGCGGCCCCCGCTGCAGCCGCGTCGGTCGCCCCGATGAGCACCTGCTCACCGAAGGTGTCCCGCACCACCAGGCTCCGCACCCCGACCAACGAACCGAAGCTGGCCCGCACGGGTACGGACCACCAGTCATTTCCGAACACGGTGGCGAACTCGACGGTCATGAGCCGGCCCAGATCCTCGGCCGAGGCGGTCACCGACCCCAGATCGACAGCCGCGTCCTCGAACTCCCAGAAGCGATCGGCCGGCATGCCCGGGAACGAGACCCTGGTCGGCAGGAGATTGGCCACCCGCCCGGCGGCCGGTCGCGACCCGGCCGGCGGCGCCCCGGCTGACGGCGAGCGCAACGACCGCTCGGGATCCGCATCGATGTCCAGGTCGTACCAGTCGAGTCGTCCGCCGAGATACTCCGGCGACGACAACACCACCTCGCCCGCATCGGTGGTCGCACCCACGGAGAAGCGGTACTCGAGCCGATCGGTGATCCAGCAGTCGCCACTGCCCGC
>JAXDQG010000421.1:0-2896 GCA_034667945.1 Acidimicrobiia bacterium
GTCGTCGAGGGCGAGCGCAGCCAGCCAGTGCTCGCCGAAATCGGCCAGTTCCAGGCCCCGGTGCTCGGCCACGGCCAGCGCCCGCCGCGCATCGATCGCGGATTGGGCCAAGCCGGCCAGGCCGTGGCGCGCCAAGCCGAGACCGACGGCTCCGGAGTGCGCCCGCACCAGCTCGGCCAGAAGCCGCGCCGCGTCGCCGGCCCCGGTCTCGACGGGGACAAACGACACCACCGCGTCACGCAGGTGTGCGGTCAGCGTGCCGAGGGGAGCAGGTGCCTGCCGAAGGGTGGCGTATCGATGGGCCCACGCCCGGAACGTGCCCTCGGGGTTGAGTCCCAGCCGTCGGGCCACGGCAGCAGCGGCCGGTTGGCTCACGGGAAGGCGTCCGAGCAGACTCCACAGGTCGAGCACCTCTCGCTGACGTGTGAGGTCCAGATCCTGGGAGGCCCGGGTGTGGGCATCGGTGGCCAGGGTGGCGACCAGGTCGTGGAGGTCCCACAATCCTTCCGTGAGCGCCGGCAGTGCCGCGCTGCCTCCGGGCGTCGAGGCGGCCACCTCGGCCAACTCGAGCCAGAGACCCTGGAAGCCGATGCGCAGGGCCCGCAGCACGTCGGTGACCGCCACGCCGGAGCGGGCTCCCCGGGCGTAGTCAGCTCGGCGTTGGTCGAGCTCGTCATCGCCCGGCATCTCACGTTGGCCCAGCCAGCGGAGCGTGTCGGCCAGATTGCGGCGGCAGTAGAGATCGAGCCGGTCGACGCCGTCCGCCTCCACCGCAAGGTAGTGGGGGAGCACCTTCCTGATGCGGGCGACCACGCGTGGGAGGAAGTCGTCCTCGCGCCGCACGAGTTCGGACAGCAGCCGACTCCGGTTGTGCGCGTCACCCATCGTCTCGTCGTCTCCGACAGAGATCGGTCCAGAGGCGGCACTCGCTTCGGACATTGTCCGAAGCGTACTCGGCTTGTCCGGTTGCTCGTCCGGTGACCACAGCACGACGACCGGGGTACGTTCCGCAAACGTCGAGATCGCTGGCGCGAGTCCTCGACGCCCGGCAGCCAACCCAGGGGGCAGCGCGCGTGCAAAGGGACGAGCAGAACCGGCTCAAGGCCGAGCTGGACGGCTTCATCCGCACCCGGACGACGGCCATGGCCGATGCCGAGTGGCTCAACCCGTCCGCGGTCTACAGCGATACCCACCATCTCGAGCTCGAATGGCGCCTGCTGTTCCAGAACCTGCCGCTGATCGCGGCCCACGGCAGCGAGCTGCCCAATACGGGCGACTTCGTGGCCCGCGACCATCACGGGCTTCCCCTCCTGCTGGTCCGCCAGGCGGACGGTTCGGTCAAGGCCTTCCTGAATGTCTGCCGGCACCGGGCGTCACGCCTCGTCGGCGAGCCCAGTGGGTGCGAGCGCCGCTTCACGTGCCTCTTCCACGCCTGGACGTACAGCCTCGATGGTGGGCTGGTTGCCGTGCCGAACGACGACGGGTTCCCGAACCTCGACCGTGAGCAGTACGGGCTGGTGGAGCTGCCCGTAGCAGAGTGCCTTGGCCTGGTGTTCGTGGGCCTCCAGCCCGGCACCCGCTTCGATGGTGGGGTACTTCCCGCCGAGCTCGAGGACGAGTTCGCCGCCATGGGGCTCGGTGACTACGTGTTGGAGCGGTCGTCCACACTGACCGGCGAGATGAACTGGAAGCTCGTGGTGGATGGCTTCCTCGAGACGTACCACATCCGGTTCCTGCACCCCCGCACGCTGTCGCCCCATGTCCGCAGCAACCTGTGCGCCTTCAAGGCCTTCGACGCCAGTGGTCGCATGACGGTCGTACGGAGCAACTACGAGCCGGACGACCCCCAGGCACGCGGGGACTTCTTGCAGCAGTTCTCCTTCGTCTACCAGCTGTTCCCCAACACCATCGTCGTGTGGCTCAACGATCACTTCGAGCTGTGGAACGTGCTGCCCGATCGCACCGATCCGAACCGCTGCAGCATCCGGGTGAGCCTCTTGGTGAAGCCCGAAGACCTCCACAGGCGCGAGGCCTGGGACAAGAACTGGCAGATCCTCGAGGCCACGGTCTTCACCGAGGACTGGCTCGCCGCCTCAACCGCGCAGCGGTCGCTGTCGTCGCCGGTTGCACCCAGCCACGTCGTCTACGGGCGCAATGAGCCGGCGCTGCAGCATTATCACCGGCAGCTGGCGGCCCGGCTCGAGCTCACCTCCCTGCCCTCCTAGAACGAGCCGCCCGGATCGCGCTCACCGCCGCCCGCCCGTCGCTCCCATGCCGGAGCGACCGAGCTCGGTGGCCCAGGAGGGCAGAACCGCGGGGGCCCGCCCGGGACACCCCTCAGCTGGCCATGTCGCCCAAGGCGCCCAGGGTCTTGCTGGCTCGCGTGGCGAGCTGCAGGTTGAAATGCACGTCCGGATCGGCGAGGTCTCGTCCGGAGATCTCGCGTATGCGCTGCAGGCGGTACTTCAACGTGCTGCGGTGAACCGACAGCGCCTGTGCTGTGGCGTCATAGCTGCCGCCGCATTCCAGATAGCAGCCCAGCGTGGTGACGAGGTCGGAGTTCTTGCGGGCGTCGTAGTCGAGCAGTGGGCCCAACCACTCGGCCACGAACCGCTGCACGGGGGTGGGGTCGTCCAAACCTCCCAACAGCCGGTAGACACCGAGGTCGTCGAAGCACACCGCTCGGTCCGAGTTGCTGGACGGTGCCTGGATACGGAGGGCGAGCAGGGCCTCGCGGCACGACCGCGGGAAGTCCGCGGGCCGTAGGCACAGGCTGCCGACGCCGACCCGACAGCGCTGCCCGCGCAGTTCTGCGCAGACGCCCGCCCGGAGCTTCTCCCACGTCCCCTCTGCGTCGGCCAACACAACGACGTGGTCGCCCTGGACGCCGACCAAC
>JAXDQG010000422.1:0-4517 GCA_034667945.1 Acidimicrobiia bacterium
CCCTTCGTGGTGGCGTGGTGCTGGACCTGGGCTGCGGCTTCGGTGCAGTCGCCGAACCCCTGGCCGAGCGGGGCTTCGAGTACGTCGGTGTCGAACTGGACCCTCTGAGCGTCGCCGACCTGCGCCAACGCGGGTTCGAAGCCCATGAGCTGGACCTGTGGGGTGTGGCCGATCGTCCGCTGGCCAAGCCGCTGGGCGAGATCGTCGGCGAGCGCGAGGTCAGCATGGTGCTGTTGCTCGATGTGATCGAGCACTGCCCCAACACCGAGGCGTTTCTCACTGACGTGGCCGAGGCCTTGGTGAGCCTGGACCGTCCGCTGCTGGTGGTGTCGATCCCGAATGTGGCCCACGTCGACGTGGCCGCCAAGCTTCTGGCCGGCGAGTTCACCTACACGGAAACCGGGCTGCTCGACCGCACCCACGTACAGCTGTGGACCGAGCGCCGAGTGCGCGACGAGTTGCGCACGCACGGCTGGATGCAGGTGGCCGACAACGACTTCCAGCTGCGGCGCTCCGACCAGTTCGACGAGGAGCATCCGCTCTTGGCGGAGAACACGCCGCTGGGCCACTGGGTGCGGCGGTTGCGGGAGCACGCCGACGATTCCGCTTATGTCAACCAGTTCGTCCGGGCCTATGCGCTCGCTCCGTCGCCCGGTCCGGGTCATGTCCGGCCGCCCTCGCCCGAGCCGGCACTCAGCGTGGTGGTACGGACGATGGGCGACCGCATGGGCAACCTCCGAGAAGCTCTGCTGTGCCTGGCGGCCCAGACCGATCCCGACTTCGAGGTCGAGCTGGTGGTGCACAGCCCTGACGCGGCTCGGGTCGAGGCTGTGCAGGACCTGGTGCACGAGTTCGCCCCTGATCTGGCCGACAAGGTGCACGTGCGCCAGGCGATTGGCGGTGGGCGAGCGAGGCCGCTGAATATCGGACTCGAGGCCGCCCGAGGCCGCTACGTGGCCTTTCTGGACGACGACGATCTCGTCACCGCTGACTGGGTGGCCACCTTCACCCACGCGGCGGCGGAGAACCCGGGACGGGTCATCCGGTCTCTGGCCGTGCTGCAGGACATCAGACAGGTTGTCGGACCGCTGCCGTATCTGGCGACCTCCGGCTTCCGCAGCCCCTATCCGGCCACGTTCGACTTCGTGCAGCACCTGGTCGCCAACCAGACGCCGATCCATACGATCGCCGTGCCCCAGCGGCTGGTGAGCACGCTGCGTCTGCGCTTCGACGAGTCGCTCCCGGTGACGGAGGACTGGGAGTTTCTGCTGCGGGTCGCGACGCTGGCGAGCGTGGAGGACACGGGTGAGGTCACCGCGATCTACCACTGGTGGCTCGACCAGGGCGGCTCGGCCGGCGCATGGGCCCCCGATGTGTGGTCGGGGACACGGCGCACGATCCTCGAGCGGCTGACGTCGGAACCGCTGGTGCTGTCCCCCCGCTTCGCGCAGCAGCTGGTCACTTGGGCTGAAGACAGCGTGGCCGGCCGTACGGCACTGGGTGAGGCCGAAGCCCGGGCGGCGGCCGCTTCGGCAGGCGTTGCCGCCTTTGAGCGGTCTCGTGCGTGGAGGGCTACCGCCCCGTTGCGCTCGGGCGCCGTCTTCGCCCGTCGGGCGCTGGGACGGGCCCGCCGCGAGGTGGCGGCGGCGAGGGACCGCTCGGACCGCACCTGACGCTCGAGCAGCCTGACTGAGGCCGAGGGCGGTGAAGAGCTCCGTGTGGTTGTGGTGGGCCGGCGTCGACTGATGAGGTCGGTGACGACGGCCGGTGACGGAGAGTGCTGTCGCCCTGGCGGCTTGTGATCTGAAGCGGGACTCTTTGTTCCCCGGTCACCGTGAAGATCGTGGACTTGATCTGCTGGCGGCCGCCCGGGGTTTCATAACCGGAGCAACCCCGATAGGGCGTCGATCTTCACGGTGACGACGGTGCGGAGAGGCTCGCCTGGACCTGGGCGCCCCGCCACCGGTTTCGTCACCGTAGGAACCCCATCAGAGTGGGGTGACGGTCCGCCATGGGCCCTGGCAGCAGAACCGCCCTGGCAGCCAGAACCGTCGGAGCGCTCGGTGAGCCCCGGCAACCACGGCAAGTGAGAGGCGAAAGGGTGAGCCTTAGCCTGAAGTAGAGGTCGAGCACCTACGTTGGTGGCGCGTCCGGCTCAGGCCGCTTCTTTCCACGCTCGTCAGCGACATGCCGACCGCGCTGCGTGTTTCTTGGCACTCGCGCAGCGAGCATAAGTTGCGCCCAAACGGGTAGCCTGTGTCCGCCTGGAGCAATGCGGCGACTTCCAAACGGCGGAAGTGGCGGAGTGACGCCCTGGCGGGTGGGATGAGATGAAAAGCAGGTCTGGTGGTCGCTCGGTGGCGTCGAGCGTCCTGTCCAAGCCGGGTGGCCCGCGACGCGGACGCGCCCTGGGCTCCGTCGCCGTCTTCAGCTTGGTCGCCGCCTGGCTGGTGCTTCTCCATCCGCTGGTGGCTTTCGGCCAATCAGCAAGCGAACAGCACACGGTCAACGTTCCTGCTGAGCTCACCGCCAACGCCGCTTCCCACGGCGAGGTGGGTGTCATTGTCCAGTTGGCCCCGGCCGGTGATGCCTCTTCCAACAGCACGAATGGGCACAAGCTCCTCGCCGACATGGGCGAGCACCCCGCCGGTGCCCACGTGCTCAACCAGCTGGGCGTGGTCGCCATGTCGGCTTCACCCGAGCAGCTCACGGGCCTGTCGCACTCGAAGCTGGTCACCCGCATAGAGCCGGACACGCTGCTCGCGCCCGCGCTCGACAAATCCACGCCTCGCATCGGCGCGACCACAGCCTGGGCCGCGGGCATTCGGGGCGACGGCCAGACGGTTGCCCTCATCGACTCCGGCGTCGACACGACCCACCCGGCCCTCCAAGGCAAGGTCATCTACGAGGCGTGCTTCACCAACGGCTCGTGCCCCAGCGGGGCCGCCACCCAGAGCGGGCCGGGGGCCGCCCGGCCGTGCACCCTCGGTCTGGCCTGCGAGCACGGCACACACGTCGCCGGGATCATCGCCGGTAACGCCGGTGCCCTGAGCGGCGTGGCCCCAGCAGCCAGCCTCATGGCCATCCAGGTCTTCTCTCGCTCGGACAGCCCAGCTGACTGCGGAGCAGCCAGCACCCCGTGCCCGCGGGCCCGCACGTCCGACGTGCTGGCCGCGCTCGACCATGTCTACGAGGTCCGGGCCCAGGTCCCGCGCCTGGTGGCGGTCAACATGAGCCTGTCCAGCGACACAGCGTCCAGTAACTGCGACACATCGATCCTGGCCGGCAGCATAAACAAGCTCCGAGCCGCCAACATCGCCACCATCGTCGCATCCGGCAACGGCGGTGCCAGCAACGGTCTGGGTGTCCCGGCGTGCATCAGCAGCACCATCAGCGTCGGCGCCACCTACTCGGACCGCGATGCCGTCTGGCCGCTCAGCAACGTCTCCCCTGCCCTCAAGCTGCTGGCGCCAGGCGTGGCCATCAACTCCCCGGCACCGGGCGGGGGCTTCTCCGCCACGACCGGCACCTCGGCCGCCGCCCCACATGTGGCCGGCGCCTGGGCCCTGGTGGCGCAGAAGCTGCAGACCCAGGACGTGGGAAAGATCCTGGATTACCTGCAAAGCAAGGGTCTGAGCATCCCCTACCCGTTGCCCGACGGCTCGGTCCTGCAGAAGCCCCGCATCGACGTCAGCGGGCTGGCCAATGCAACGCTCAGCCTGCCCCCGGCCACCTCCACCCAAGTAGGTCAGCCCCCGCCCAACGCATGCGTGGACTGTCTGGGCGTCAGCGGAGACTTCAGCGGTGACGGCAAGGCCGACGTCTTCTGGTACGGCCGAGGTCGGGGCAACTACCTGTGGACTTCCAACGGCGACGGCACGTTCTCCACCATGGCGTACACCAATGCGGGCGACGGCTACATCCCGCTCGCCGGTGACTTCAACGGCGACCGCAAGTCCGACATCTTCTGGTACTCGGTCGCTGGCGGCACGAACTGGCTGTGGACCTCACTGGGAGGGGCACAGTTCGCAGGGTCGATCGCGCCACCGATCTTCGCCAACATGCGGCCCTTCGTCGGTGACTTCAACGGCGACGGCTTCTCCGACATCTTCTGGTACGCGCCCGGCGCGCAAACGTCGTGGATCTTTTTCGGCGCACCCAACGCCCAGTTCAGCGGGCTCGCTGCGCCGCTGGTCGGCGGCGACTACACGCCGGTGGTTGGCGACTTCGATGGCGACGGGCGCTCCGACGTCATCTGGTTCAATCCGGTAGGCACGGATTGGATCTGGCGCTCCCTTGGCGACACCCGCTTCTCGGGCGACCTGGCTCCCCAGATCGACGGGCCGTACACGACCGCAGCAGGTGACTTCAACGGCGACGGCAAAGCCGACCTCTTGTGGTACGGCGGTCAAGGCACCAGCTGGCTGTGGACCGCTGTGGGCGGCGGAAACTTCACCGGCGTGCAGTACCCAGTGGCTTCCGATACCTCCTACGTGCCCTTCGCCGGCGACTTCCGG
>JAXDQG010000423.1:0-3079 GCA_034667945.1 Acidimicrobiia bacterium
CTGTCTCTAGCAGGGCATTCGGTGCCACTCGCGTCCCGCCGATCCGCTCACCGGATCCCGGCGGAGGCGGGCGAAGAAGGATGTTGCCGGGGTCAGCTGCGGCGCCCCAGGAACGCCAGCATCTTGGTCTGCGCGTCGGCGTGGGGAGTGGTTTCGACCTCCGGTCCGCACACCCCGGCGCTGCGGATCCCCGGCCCGAATGACCTGGCGGTCTCCACGACGCGGCGGACGTCGTCATCGGCGAGGTGTTCATCGAGCCCGGTCGCCCGAGCAAGATCCCAGCCGTGCACGACCAGGTCGAAGCAGATGAATCGATCGACGGCTGCGGCGAAGGTGGTGCGACCACCGAGACCATCGAACTCTTCGCTCGCACGGTCGGGGTTGTCGAGGGCGGACTGGATGACGCTTCGAGCGGCATCGAAGGCGGCCGCCGGATCGTCGTCGACCGAGGGGATGTCGCCCAGTTGACGTCCGACAAAGCCCAGGAACATGCCGTGGGCGTCGACGGCGTGGCGGACGACGTCCCGGGCGGTCCAGTCTTCGCACGGCGACGGGTTGGACCAACGTGACGGGGGGACGTCCCGGATCTTGGCGGCGAAGTCGCCGGACAGCCGGGCGTAGCGTTCGGAGGTCTCGGTCATGTCGAATCGGTCCTTCCTGGGCACTGCCAACAGGCTTGCACGCCGGGCCGGACAGATGCGATGGCGCGGTGCCGATGCCCACGCTCAGCGTTCGCACTGCCGCGCTTTGTCGCGTGTCACCCGTCGAACCGAGGCACTGAAGTCGGTCTGTCCGACAGCGAATCGACAGCGAATCGACGTCGAATCGATGGCATACGGCCGGGAAAGAGGCCTTCCGGGACGGCTCAACTAATTTCTTTAGCCGCGCCAAAGAACACGGGGTGTAACCACCCCGAAGACGCGTCTCACACCCGAATCAGCGCCTCTTGCGCCATCGTCGCCACCAAGCGGCCCTGTCGATCCCACACCCTTCCAGTCGCAAGGCCCCTCGCGTGCCCGGTCGCCACCGGCTGTTGCACGACCAGCAGCCAATCGTCCACCCGGAACGGCCGGTGGAACCACATGCTGTGGTCGAGGCTGGCGACTTCCAGCCCGTCATCCGTCCAGCCGACCCCGTGCGGTACAAGGGCGTTGTCGCTGATCGACTCGTCCGCGGCGTACGCCAGCATCGACGCATGCAGATGCGCGTCGTCCGGCAGCGGACCGAACGAGCGGAGCCATACCCGAATCCCTTGATCGGACGTCGCCCCGGCCGTCGCCCACGGCGCGTTGACGTACCGGAGGTCGAACGGGCGCGGCGCATTGGTCCAGTACGTGTCGAACGGCGGCGTCGCGTGGGTGGCCATGAGCGCGGGAAAGCCGGGCAGCGTCTCCGGCGGCGGCACGTCGAGCGGCATCTGCTGCTGGAAGTCGCGCCCTTCCTCCTCCAGGTGGAACGAGGCCGTCATCTCGAAGATCGTCTTCCCATATTGGATGGCCTCGGCCCGCCGGTTGGAGAAGGTCCGCCCGTCGCGCGTCCGATGCACCTGGTACTGGATGGGCGCGCGGGGGTCACCGGGCCGCAGGAAATACGCATGCAGTGAGTGCACCGGTCGTTCGGGCGGGACGGTGCAGCCGATGACAGCGAGGGTCTGGCCGAGCAGATGGCCGCCGTAGAGATTCCATGGCGAGTCTTCCTGCGGCGAGCCGAGCCCGACGAAGCGGTCTCCGCCTCGCGGCTCGACCTCCAGCAGAGCAAGTAGCGCTTCGAACGCCTCGACCCCCATCGACGTCATTCTCTCCGATATCGCGACGGGGACACGAAATGGCCGCCTGCGAGCGCCCAGGCCTTGCTCACAGGTGTCGCTGCGTGGGATCGAGCTTGATCCGCAACCAGTCGCCCAGCAGGTTGAAGGCGAAGACGGTGAGAGCGATGGGCACCGCCGGCGCGGCCACCGGCTCCCAACGCCCGATGATCAGCATCGTTCTCGACTCGGCGATCATGCCGCCCCACGAGGGCTTGGGCGGCGGCACACCGAGGCCGAGGAACGAAAGCGACGCCTCGAGCACGATGACGACCCCGACGGTCAAACTTGCCAGCACCATCCAGGTGTTGAAGATGTTCGGCACGATGTGCCGCCGCATGATCCGCACGCGCGAGGCGCCTGCGATCTGGGCGAGCTTCACGTAATCGCGCTCGCGCAGGCTGAGCGCCTCACCGCGGATCACCCGGGCGTAACGAGTCCAGAAGACGGCGCCCAGGATGACGACCACGGACCACATGCCGAGCCGGTTGCCGAACACCATCGAGAGGAAGATGGCGAAGACCAGGGCCGGCATGGCCAGCCAGGCGTCGACCAACCGCATCAGCGCCTGGTCGACGAAGCCACCGATGTAACCCCCAACGACGCCCACCACCAGGCCAAGCCCGCCAGCGACGATGGTGCCCACCAGACCCACCAGCAGCGACACTCGGGTGCCGTAGAGCACGCGGCTGAAGATGTCCCGTCCTTGGAAATCGGTGCCCAGCGGGATGTTCCAGTCGCCGGTCTTCCAAGCCGGCTCGGCCAGGATCTTGGCCCCTTTGACCGGCACGAGGGGGTCATGCGGCGCAAGCAGGGGCGCCAGGATGGCCACGATGATCATGCCGCTGATGATCACGATGGCGAACATGGGCGCGCCACGCATTCCCGCAATGACCCGCCGGTGAGTGGGAATTCGAGCCAGCTCGAACGGCTGGACGATCACGGTCATGGATGCCTCACCGGCTCAGTCGAATGCGCGGATCGAGCCACGCATACAGGACGTCGAGGAACAGGTTCACGGCGACCACCATCACGCCCGCAAGCAGCACGACGCCCTGCACGAGCGGGAAGTCGCGCACGTTGATGCCGATGGCCACCAGTTCGCCTATGCCCGGCCACTGGAAGATGGCCTCTATGACGACGGCTACATTGACCATGACGACGAAGTTCACGCCGGCCAGGCTCAACACCGGAATCAGTGAGTTCTTCAAGGCGTGCTTGGACACGACCAGCCACTCCGGCACACCTTTCAAGCGCGCCAGTTTGACGTATTCT
>JAXDQG010000424.1:0-6567 GCA_034667945.1 Acidimicrobiia bacterium
GAATGCGTTGAGGCCCGTTCGTCAGGAGGTAACGAGCCGCGTTCGACCGCACGCACCATCTAGGTGTGATCTAGCGGTGACCTCGTCCCTGCTGCACTGCGTCCGCACGGCGGGTCCACGGCTCATCGGAGGGGCAAGGTGCACGAGGCAACGGAGGAGTCGTTCGAGGCCGGCAGGGCCGATGCGTTCACCGGGCGGATGGTCGATGTCTTGAACAGCGCGGTGCTCGCTCTGCTCTGCCGGATCGGCGTGTTTGAGGCAGCCGCCACTTCACCAAGGGCCGCAATGTTTGCTGGCCTGCCTACCGGCCGGCTGATCAGCTGGTACCGGTCGTCCACGCGGTCTCACAGTTCTCGGCCGGCGATGCGACGGTTCGTCAACATCGTTGCCGACGCCGGCGGGCCGGATGTCGCCTCGTCCGCCCGAAGCGTTCTGGCAAGACGAAGGCCGAGGTTCGGACCAAGTTTCGCGACGAAACCTACCCGAACGCCAAATGGGCCCTCACCAGCGACGACTTCTCGGCACCCTCACGCCCGCATACCCGCTGACGCCCGGCGGGTTCGCTGGCGGCGGTCCGCCACCTACGCAACAATGAGCGGCGTCGCCCGGTCCGGGGCCCGCCTACCGGCGCAGTAAGGAGACATGCACGATGAGCTCGCCAGCAGTCCCGGCCGTTCGCATCGATCCCGCCACGGGTCACAAGCAGTTCAACACTCGGGCGGCGAAGGCGTCCGCCCGGATCGTCGGCAAGGGTTACGACGTCCTGGACGCCCCCGAGCTGGTGAGCATGCCGGAGGCCAAGGCTGACGTCACGTTCGACGCCGAGGCGCAAGCGCAGCAGCGGGCGTTCATCGAGGCCCGCCGGGGTACCGACGACTACATGCGGATGGACGGCACGTTCGCCCGCTATCTCGAAGACCACTACTCGACCGAGCCGATCGAGCGCGAAGCGCTTACCGACGAGTGCGATATCGTCGTTGTCGGCGCCGGCTTCTCCGGTCTCCTGCTTTGGTACAAGCTCTCGAGAGCCGGCTTCACCGATATCCGGTTCTGTGAGAGGGGCGGCGACGTCGGCGGCACCTGGTACTGGAACCGCTATCCGGGCATTGCCTGCGATGTCGAGTCCTACGCCTACATGCCGCTGCTCGACGAGACCGGCTACTTCCCGACCCAGAAGTACGCGTCGGGCTTCGAGATCTTCGAGTACTGCCAGTTGATCGCGGAGCGGTTCGGCTTCTACGACCGTTGCCTGTTCCACACCGAGGTCACGGGTGTCACCTGGGACGACGCCGCCCATCGCTGGACGGTCCGGACCGCGCGGGGCGACGCGATGCGCGCCCGGTTCGTGATGCTGGCCAACGGCATCCTCACCACCCCTCGGTTGGCCCGCATCGACGGTATGGAGACCTTCGCTGGCCAGTCGTTCCACACGTCCCGGTGGGACTACAACGTCGACCTCGAGGGCAAGCGGATCGGGATCATCGGCACCGGCGCCACCGCCGTGCAGGCCATCCCCGAACTGGCGAAGGTGGCCGGCCACCTCTTCGTCTTCCAGCGCACGCCGTCCACGATCGAGGTGCGCGATCAGCGAAGCACCAGGCCCGACCAGATCGAGCGGTGGAAGCAGCAACCGGGCTGGGCGCTCGCCCGCCGCGCCCGGGTCGCTGAGATCCTCGAGGGTCGCGGCCGCCAGCCGACCGCCGGCAACGCAGCCGAGGGCGCTGCGCCCAGCGACCGGCCGCGGCTCAGCCGGGAGGAACGGACCAAGCGCCAGCTCGACAAGGCCTACCGGATCATGCAGCAGATCCGCGACCGCATCGACGCCGTCGTGGAAGACCCCACGACCGCCGCCGCGCTCAAGCCGTACTACGCCTACGCCTGCAAGCGGCCGACCTTCCACGACGAGTACCTGCCGACGTTCAACCGGCCCAACGTCACCCTTGTCGACGTCGCCCCGATCGGCGTCCAGCTGATCAACGAGCGGGGCGTCGTCCATGACGGCGTGCAGTACGACCTCGACGTGTTGATCTACGCCACCGGGTTCGACTTCATGTCCCGCGAGAACGTGGCCCGGGTGACCGGCAGCGACGGGCGCACGATCGCCGACAAGTGGCTCGAACAGGGCACGCGCACCTTCCTCGGGTTGCACACCGCGGGCTTCCCGAACCTGTTGATCCTGGCCGGCCCGCAGTCGGGCGGCGGCAAGTTCAACTTCGCCGAGACGATCGAGGAGCAGACCGACTACGTGGTCTGGCTCCTCTCCACGATGCGTGAGAACGGCCACCACGCGGTCGATGTCCGCGAGGACGACGAGGCCGACTGGGCACAGCACTGCGCCGATGCTGACCGGGCCACCGCGCCGCTGCGCGACTGCCTCGGGAACTTCAACGGCTACGGCCGCACCGAGCCGGGCTCGCTCGCCTACTTCGGCGGACGCGAGAGCGAACGGCGCCAGGCATGGGCCCAGGAGACACTGCAGCCCTACGTCTTCACGACCGCGCCATAGATCTCCATCCGAGCGGGATCGGCGGGTGTTGTTGCAACTTCCGAGCCTTGCGCCCCGGGCTGCGGGGCTAGGGTCGCCCGGTGGACCAGATCGAGGGGACCTGTGATGACCGTTTCGGCGCGGTGCGTGAGGCATTCGCCGCCAACTTCGCTGCGGGCGTCGACGTGGGCGCGTCGGTCGCGGTCTACCTCGACGGTCAGCCCGTGGTCGACCTCTGGGGTGGTTTCGCCGACCGGGACCGGACGGTGCCGTGGCAGCGCGACACGATCATCAACGTCTGGTCGACCACGAAGACCATGACGTTCGTGGTGGCGCTGATGCTCGCCGACCAGGGCGTCATCGGCCTCGACGAGCCGGTGGCCCGCTACTGGCCTGAGTTCGCCGCCAACGGAAAGGACGGCGTCCTCGTCCGCCACCTGATGGCGCACACGGCAGGGCTGTCGGGATGGCAGGAGAAGATGGCACCGGAGGACCTCTACGACTGGGAGAAGGCGACGTCACTTCTCGCCGCCCAGGAGCCGTGGTGGGAGCCCGGCAACGGGTCCGGCTACCACGCCATCACCCAGGGCTACCTGATCGGTGAGGTTGTCCGCCGCGTGACGGGACAGAGCTTCGGCACCTTCTTCCGCCGCGAGGTCGCCGAGCCGTTGGGCGCCGACTTCCACGTCGGCTTCGGAGCGGACCTCGACGAGCGGGTGGCGCTGGTCATCACACCGCCGAAGCCGGAACGGCCCGAGGTGTTCCCACCGATGATGCTGCGCACGATGACGAACCCGCTGCTCAACGCCAAGCAGTCCTGGGAGCTGGACTGGCGGCGCGCCGAGATTCCCGCCGCCGGTGGGCACGGCAACGCTCGTTCGGTCGCCGCCGTCCAGTCGGTGCTGTCGGCTGGGGGCGAGGCCAGAGGGGTGCGGCTGTTCTCCGAGGCGACCGCACGCCGGGTGCTCGAGGAACAGGCCCACGGCGCGGACATGGTGATCGGGGACACGCTCCGCTTCGGCATCGGCTACGGCCTCAACTCCGCCGAGTTGCCGATCGGTCGGGGCGAGGGCATCGCTTTCTGGGGCGGCTACGGCGGTTCATTGATCGTCAACGACCTCGACCGACGCCTGACCATCGCCTACGTGATGAACAAGATGGAGCTCGGCACCGTGGGCGGGCCCCGCAGCTACGCCCTCGTCGACGCCGCCTACGCCGGTCTCGACGCCTGAACCTGAACGCCCGAGTCTGACGGCCTTCCCCCGGGCGGTGCCGACACAGGTCGATGCTGCAACCCCGGTACGAAGACTCAACCGAGGGCTAAAAGGGTTGGGCCTTCCATTCCTGAGCGCGGATCTCGGTGACCGCCGCTGACCTGCATGAGCCGTTCCGGTGCCCGGACCACAATGGCGTCCAGGAAGTGACGCACGACAAGACCAATTCGCACCAAACCCGATGGCTCCGGGGTTCGACGATGGCGACGAGGAACTCACCCAAGCGATGGCTTGGGTTCGCGCGTGGCCTCGCGCTTGTTCTGGCCGGGCAGCGCGCACAGGTCGCTTTCGCGGCTGTAGGCGTCGTTGCTCTTGAGCACCTCGCGCAGATCGAACGTGTGGTGCCCAGCTCCGCCCTTGCGCTTGACCTGATACATGGCCATGTCCGCCTTGAGCACAAGGTGGTTGGAGATGTCCTGACCGGGCCCGGCGAACGCTCGCCCACGCTCGCCGTGACCGTGACTTCGTTGCCTGGCAGCATGAAGGGTTTGGTGAATGCCTCAGCGATGCGGATGGCGAGGATCTCGACATCGGCGGGGCTTTTCAGGTCTTCGCACAGGAACACGAACTCGTCACCGGAGAACCGGGCGAGCGTGTCACCCGAGCGGACCAGACCTGAGAGGCGGTCGGCGACGGCGAGCAGAAGCTGGTCACCGACCTGATGGCCGTGGCTGTCGTTCACCCGCTTGAAGCGATCCAGATCGGCGAACAAGAGGGCGGCGCTGGTGTGCGACCGTTTGGCCCGCTGCGCGGCGTGCGCGGGTCGCTCCTGCAGCAGCCGCCGGTTCGGCAACTCCGTCAGCGCGTCGTGCAGGGCGCTGTAGTGGAACTGGTCCGAAGCGGCCTGAAGGTCCTCGCGGGCCTGGGCGTTGAGCACGTAGGTGAGGTCTGGGACCGCGACGGCTTCCCCCGATGCGCAGGCCGCGAAACAGGGCCTCGCCTGATCTCTGTCTGTAGCCGCTCGAGCCGCAATGCAGATTCATTCGATGCCGCGACGTAGCGAGGCGCACTTCCCGCGGAGATCAAAGGGTGAGGCGACGGGCTCGTTCAGCGGCGCGCCAATCGAGGTCCTTGACGTGGACAAGGGCGGGGGAGTTGTCCAGGATCGCCTGGAGCCGATGCTCGGAATCGGCCAACTCGACTCGGGCTTTCGCCTCTTGGGTGAGATCGCGGAGGTATCCCGTGAACAGTGGTGTTCCTGGCAGGTCGACGCTGGTCACCGTCAACTCGACGGGAAAGTCAGTGCCGTCGGACCGCATGGCCGTGAGCTTCATGCGTTGGCACAGAATGGGACCTTCGCCCGTTGCGAGGTCTTGGGCGAAGCCCACCCGATGCACGTGGCGTAGTGCTGTAGGGATAAGTCGCTCGACCGGCCAACCGTTTTGGCGCCATGGCCGGCGAGGCCTTCTACGGGCATCGGTATCTGTGGCGTTGGGCTAACTCACGTCTACCACTGGAAGATGTCCGCCTGCCCATGACTAACAGCAGGTCCTCAACCATCTGTTCGGGTTTGAGGCCTTTGCGAAGGTGGAGCGACGCACCTTCGGCGAGCTGAGCCGATCCGATGTGCCCGGAAAGTAATGCGACCTTCGTGTCTGGCGACAGCGCCAGGATCCGTGGAAGGGCTTCGAGGCCGTCCATTTTTGGCATTGAGAGATCGAGTACGACAAGGTCGGGTCGTTGGTGCTCGGCCAGCTGCACCGCCTCCTGACCATCGCCGGCTTCTCCGATAATGGTGAAATAACCGCTGCGTTCCAGTATCCGCTTCACCATGGCGCGATGAGATGCTTCGTCGTCAGCGACGAGCACCCTCAGCTTGCCGTCGCACGAAACGCGTGCCGAGGGCGCTGGTGCGGGGGCACTCATCTTGAGCTTGACTTCCATGTCATCAGCTGACACCGGCCGGCTCCAGTAATAGCCCTGCGCCAGGTTGCAGCCAAGCAGCTCGAGTTGGCTCAGCTGCTCGCGGGTCTCGACTCCCTCGGCAACAGTCGCGAGGTCGAGCGATTTGGCCAGATGGATGACGCTGGTGACGATAGCTGTCGATTCGGCGTCGCTTCCCAGCTGAGCGACGAAGCTCTGGTCGATCTTCAATATGTCGATAGGGAAGCGCCGCAGGTAGCTGAGGGACGAATAGCCGGTGCCGAAGTCGTCTATCGCCAGCTGTAGTCCGAGCGATTTGAGACCGGCGAGGATGCGCTCGGCGGCGACCGGATCCTGCATGAGGGCGCTTTCGGTAATCTCCAGGCAGAGGCGCTCGGGAGGAATACCTGAGCTGGCCAGGATCTCGGCGACACGGTCGACGAGGTCGGGAGACCTCAGCTGACGGGGCGAGAGATTCACCGCCATGGTCAATGGGCCGGCTCCCATATCGTTCCATGAACGGAGCTGGTGGCAGGCGCGGTCGAGGACCCAGATGCCCAGCGGAACAATGAGCCCCGTCTCTTCCGCGATGCCGATGAAGTCTCCCGGCGGCCGTAGGCCTCGTTCGGGGTGTTGCCACCGAACGAGCGCCTCGAGCCCTGCTGTGGTGCCATCTTCGATCGAGATCGTCGGTTGGTAATAGACGCAGAACTCGCCGCGCTGGAGGGCTCGATGCAGGTCTGACTCGATCTCCAGGCGCCATTCGGCGCGCATTCTGAGCTCGTCGTTGAATACCGAGCAGCCCGCTCGGCCCGCTTCCTTGGCTTGGTACATGGCGGCGTCGGCGTCGCGCATGAGATCTCCGGCGCCGTCGCACGAGGGATCGGCGAGACGGATGCCGATGCTGACGGTGACGAAGAGCTCGCGCCCGTCGATCACGACCGG
>JAXDQG010000425.1:0-7884 GCA_034667945.1 Acidimicrobiia bacterium
CCGTCGCCGGCACGAACCTCGGCTCCATCCGCATCGACTCCGGGGACCTGCCCACCGAGGCCCGGAACGCCCGGGCGCAGCTAGATCGGCTGGGAGCCACTCGGACCGCCATTGTGATCTCGGGCGACCTCGACGAGTGGCGCATCGCCGAGCTGGCCGAAGCCCCCGTCGACCGCATGCTGGTGGGCACGCAACTGGTCGTGGGGTCGGGAGCTCCCACCGCCGGGCTGGTCTACAAGCTGGTAGCCGTCGCCCGGGAAGACGGTTCAACTGCCCCGCTCGAACCGGTCGCCAAGCGATCCGCCGGCAAGGCCACCCGAGGCGGGGCCAAGGTGGCGTTCCGGCGCTACCGCCAGGATGGCCTGGCGGAGGTGGAGCTTGTCGCCTCGCTGGCCCGGGCGCAGCAGGTGATCGACGAGCGCGACCGGGTCTTGCAGCAACAACTCGTGGTCGCCGGTGAGCCCGAGCACGGGGTGTTGAGCCTCGAAGCGGCGCGGGCACACCATCGCCGCGCCCTCGGGGAGCTGCCGCCGGCGGCGCGGGAGTTGGAGGACGGTGTGCCGGCACTGAACGTCGTCGACGTCGACCCTCCCGCGAACACGGTTCTCGCCCGCTGACGAAGGAGTGTGCTCACCGGAAGCGGATCTCGTTTGCCCGAACACGGACCTCCTTGCCCGAACACGGACCTGCTTGCCTCCATCACCAGGCCATGAGAAAAGCGCTCGTGCCCGACGTCACATCTTCTAGGATGTGCGCCTCGCCGGATGCCCGAAGGCCACCAGCGGGCCGCCGGGAACCGACAGGAGAGACGCGCCAGGCCGGATGGTCTGGCGCCAACAGGAGGACCCTGCGCGATGTCCAGAGACGCCAAGCTCGAGCGGCTGGCCAAGGTGCGCCTGTTCTCGGGTCTCAACGACCGCGATCTCGGGCACATCGCCGAGATCACCGACGAGGTCGATGTAAAGGCTGGTCGGGTGCTGGCTCGCGAGGGCGAGCCCGCGCACGTGGCCTACGTGATCGTCAGCGGAGAGGCCGACGTATCAGTTGACGGCAACAGCATCGGCAAGATCGGCGCCGGTGAAATGGTGGGTGAGATGGGGCTGATCGACGGCGGACCTCGCGCCGCCACGGTCAAGGCGGCCACCGACATGGACGTCTATGTCATCGAGCCGGGCCGGTTCAGAGTGCTGCTGGACGATGTTCCGAGCCTCACGAAAGCTCTGCTCGTGTCGGTCACGCGCCGCCTGCGCTCGGCCGATCAGCTGCTGCACCAGCACTGACCTGAGCTCCAACCCCGGGCCAGACGGCGACGGCGTACCAGCGCATCACCTGTCTGCAAGGGCCGCTAGCTCGCGCTCGAGGTTGGCTCGCGCCCCGGCCTCGAAGCGCCGGCGACCGGGCTCGGTGAAGAACAGCTGCGGGCGCTCGAGCAGCGTGGCGAGCACCGCTGCCCGGCCGCTGCGAAAGCTCTCGTCGTCGAGATGTCCGTACTCTTGGCGGATGGCGTCGGCGTAGAGGTCGTAGCGGTCCGCTGGGGCGCCCAGGATCGCCAGATCGGCATCGAGCAGCTCGCCTGCACCAGGCACAGCGACCGCCAGGCGATGGGTCTTCGTGGCCAGGATCAGCAGTTCGATAGCCCGGATGGTCTGCGACGCCGCACCCACATTCCCGAGCTCGGTCGCGGCCAAGCGGGCGGAGGCTTCCTCGTTGTCGTCCCGGTGGGTGTCGTAGACGACGTCATGGAACCAGGCGGCCGCTCGGGAGGAAGCCGGGGCTGACCCGCCGCCGCTCCACAACTGATCCAGCACGGTCAGCACCGCGGCCAGATGCGCTTTGGTGTGGTAGTGCCGATGCGGCTCGCCGTAGGCAGCCATGACCCGTCGGGCAACGCCCTGGTGTCCGGGCGCCAGGGTGAGGTCGGCCGCCAATACCTGCCAGCGAACCAGCAGATCAGCGTCCCAACGCTCGGGCGCACCGACGGTCACCATTCCTGCAGTCTGCTTCGTATCCGCGGCCACCCGGGCGCCGGGCGCGCAGCCTCTCAGCCGGACCGAGGGCCGCCTCCCGGTACGGGGCGCTCCCGGACGTATGGTGAACCGGTGGTTCTCCCGCTGCTCGCCGCCGACAACACATTCTCACCGGTGGGTACCGACGTGTTGCCGTGGCTCATCCTCGCCGTGGGCGGCGCCATGGTGTTCGGCAACGTCGTCGCCCTGGTACGACCTCCCGCCACCGGGGCCAAGGGCGAGCTGAAGAGGGCACCGATCGGGCGGACAGTGGTGATGATCGCCATCGGGTTCATCGGCGCGGTGTGGTCCCTGGCGTCGCTGCTGAAGGGTTGAGCGTCGTTGAACGGTCGGACATCGGTGAACGGTCGGGCGTCGAAGCCCATCTGGGAGCCGAGGCAAAGACCCCCTGCTGACGCTTGACCAAGGCTTTTCGCCCGCCACACGTCCTGCCTGCCGTCTCGATCCTCCGAATGACGGATGGCGGCCGTACGGTCGGGAGGCGTGATCTTCCACCATCGCCAACCGACCGCGGCCTCACGCCGCGCCAGTCGATGGGCGCCGGCCTCACGCCGCGCCCGCCGATCGGCGCCAGCCGTCCTCCTCCTGGCCGTCTTGGGTACCGCCTGCGGAAGCGACAGCCAGTCGAGGAGCGCCGCGCCCGCCGGCGACCTGACCATGGTGGCGAAGGACTACAAGTACCAGCCGGACACCTTGAAGGCCCCGGTGGGCAAGGACCTCGTGGTCGTCGTGGACAACCAGGATCGTCGGGTCGGCCACAACATCCACTTCACGACGCTTCCCGGTCGCCCGCTCACACCCATCGAGCCGGGGCCGAGGTACCAGACGTTGAAGGTTCGCTTCGATCAGCCCGGCAAGTACGCGTTCATCTGCGACATCCACCCGACGATGACGGGGACCGTCGAGGCGTCGTGAACTCAGGACGCGGCTCGCATCTCCGGCTTCGAGATTGGCAGTCGCAACGGAGCAGGCCACGATGGATGCGGACACGATGGATGCGGAGCGGTGCAGCCAGTCCAGCGCACGGCCGTCGGCATCGGCGAGCGCGTCTACGACCACGGCCGGCCGAATGGGCCGGACATGGCGCGGCGTAGGGACCCCCACCAGCGTGCGGAGTGACTCGACCGCCTGGCGGTCCGCTCCCCCGGCACAGAACGGCGCGCCGTTGAGGGCGCCGACCATTGATGACCAGCGGAATTTGCGTACGGCGTGCTCCGCACGGGGTAGAACGGCTCCATGACCTCACCGCTGCACTCCGGGCCCGGGTCGGATCCCGCAGAGCGGGCCGAGCCGGTCGAGGCGTCCGACCCCTATGTCCAGGCCGAGTCGCCCGGACCGGAGCCAGCGACCCCTCCTCAGGACACCACGCCCCCGGCGGTCTACACCGGTCGACCGCTCAGCATGGCGGTCGCCGGTGCAGTGTTGTTCGCCTTCATGTTCGGCACGATCGCGGCTGGGACCATGGCGGCCTTCTCCGCGGATGCGGACGGCATCCTCGTCGGAGGCCTCGTGGCCGCCGCGGCGGGCTTGTTGGTGGGCGCCGTCTGGGCTGCGGTCAACCCCGAGGCAGTCGGCTCACTGGACTCGGTCGGCAGCTTCTGAGCGAGGCGCGGCGCTGGCCGGGCCCGATCGACCGTTTCTGGGCACGACAGAGCGGGCAAGCTGGCGGCTAGACAGGACCGTCCATGTGCGGGACGGCGAAGGGGAGGGGACGATGTTCCGGGCTGAACGAAGCCGGGCTCGATGGAACGCGCTCGGTGTCGATGGGCTGAGCGGGCTCGCCTGGCATCGCTCGTTCTGGTTGCTGCTGGCTGCAGTGCTCGGATTGTCCGACGGCCGCCTCGGTCGTCGAGCCGCCCTGCGTGGCTTGGTGGCCATGATGGGACCGGCGTTCCTGTCCCGAGGTGCTCGCAACGCCGGAGAACGCCCTGCGTACCGAGCGGTGGCGCCAGAGGCCGCGACCGCCTTCGCCTTCGCCGTCGGAAGCGCACAGGAGCACCCGGCGGCCGGCGCAGTTCTGCTTCCGCTGGCCGCATCGGTCGTGGCCGCCCGGACGAAGGTCGGCCGACGCCCTGTTGCGGTGTCCGAGGCGCTCACCGGCGCGGCCCTTGGCGTCGCCTTCGGGCTGGCCACGCGGCGGCTGTGGCCGGTTGCGCCCCGCCGACCAGCAGAGGTTCGTCGGGTCTGGTCGGTCGTGAGCGCCGAGCCAATGCCGGAAGGCGAGGGCATGGTCCTCATCGTCAACCCCTCGTCGGGTCCTGCCTGGTCGTCCGACCCCACCGACGCCCTGCGGGAGGGGCTGCCGCGAGCCGAGATCGTCCGGCTCGACGAGGACACCACGCTCGAGAAGGCCTTGGCCGGCGTGGAAGGCGCCCGGGCGCTGGGCGTGGCCGGCGGAGACGGCACCGTCAACGCCGTCGCCGAGGCAGCCCTGCGCCACAACCTGCCCCTGTTGGTCGTGCCGTCGGGGACCTTGAACCACTTCGCGCGCGATCTCGGCGTGGAGTCGGTGGAAGAGTCCATCGAGTCCGTGCGATCCGGCGAACTGGTGGCTGTCGACGTGGGCATGATCGACGGAAGCCCCTTTCTCAACACCGCCAGCTTCGGCAGCTACGCCGCGCTGGTGGACGCGCGCGAGAGCCTCGAAGAGCGGATCGGCAAGTGGCCCGCCATGCTGGTCGCGCTGGTCAGGGTGCTCTGGCGCGGCCAGCCGGTCCGCGCCGAGATCGACGGGCGCCGGGTCAAGGTGTGGATGATCTTCATCGGGAACTGCCGCTACCAGCCGGAAGGGCTGGCGCCCGGTTGGCGCGAGCAGCTGGACGACGGCCTCTTGGACGTCCGACTGGTGGATGGCTCGTCGCCGTTCAGCCGGACTCGCCTGCTGCTCGCCGTGCTCGCCGGGCGTCTGGCCCGCTGCCCCGTGTACCACCGCGCCGTCGTGACCTCATTGCGCGTCCACTCGCAGGAAGGACCACTGCGTCTGGCCCGCGACGGGGAGACCTTCGACGGGGGCACCGACGTGATCGTCCGCAAACATCCGACCCGGTTGCGGGTCTTCCGGCCGTCCACCGACTGATCAGCCGCTCCGCTCGCCCGCCATTGACAAGTCAGCTGCCAGGGTGTCGGCTTTGAACAAGCAGCTGCTTGTTCAAACCAATTTGCAGGGGGATCGGACATGGACGCCATCCGGGTCGGGACCATCGAGGAGCTGCAGAAGGCCGGCCAGCTGCTCACCAAGGTCGAGAACCGCCCGGTGCTGGTCGTCTGGCACGAAGGCAGTGCGCATGCCCTCGATGACCGATGCCCCCACCTCGGGTTTCCCTTGCACCAGGGGTCCATAGAGTCCGGGCTGGTGACCTGCCATTGGCACCACGCCCGCTTCGACCTGTCGTCGGGCTGCACGCTCGACCCATGGGCCGACGATGCCGAGGGCTACGACGTCGAACTGCGCGACGGCGAGGTGCTGGTGGCGCCGCGGCCGGTACGGGGACGTGCCGCCGGTCTGCACAAGCGCCTCCAGCAGGGACTCGAGGACGGCCTCACCCTGGTTACCGCCAAGGCGACGCTGGGACTGGTCGACGGGGGCACGCCGGCCGTGGACATCCTGCGAACCGGCCTGACCTTTGGAGCCCGCCAACGGGCAAGCGGATGGGGCGCAGGAATGACCGTCCTGGTGGCGATGGGCAATGTGGCACCGGTGCTGAACCCGGCGAGCACGGGGCTGGCGCTCGTGCACGGCCTGGCCTTCGTGGCCCGCGACGTTGCCGGTCAGCCGCCCAGGTACACGCTCGATCCACTCAGCGGGTCGGGTGCCAGCGCGGCGCGGTTGACCGAGTGGTACCGCCGCTTCGTGGACAGTCGCAACGGTGACGGCGCCGAGCGGGCGCTGGCCACGATGATCGAGCGGAATCAGCTGGTGGAGGCAGAGATGGCCATGTTCGCGGCCGCCACCGACCACGTCTTCATCGACGGTGGTCACACGCTCGATTTCACCAACAAGGCCTTCGAGGCGCTCGGCCACATCGGCGTTGAGCACGCTGGCTTGCTGCTGCCCACGCTGGTCGGCGAGACGGCGGCCGCGGAGCGTGCCGAGGAGTCCCTGGAATGGCGACACCCGATCGACCTCGTGGCCCTGGCCCGAGAGGCCGAGGGTCAACTGCCCGAAGCCCTGGCCAGCGGCGACGCGGCCCGTCTTGCCGGTCGGGCACTGCGAGACGAGGAAGTCGGCGAGCTCGGCTGGCGATTGCTGGCGGACGATCCCGAGGACGTGGTCGACCACCTGGTCGAGGCACTCTCCGAGGGGGCCACGCACGAGCAGGTGGCCCGGGCGGTGGCGTTCGCCGCAGCGCTGCGCATCACCCGGTTCCACACCCAGAACGACCACGCTGACTGGAACGAGGTTCACCACGCCTTCACCACCGCCAATGCGGTCCACCAGGCCATCGGTCGGCGCCCGACCGTCGAGTTGCTCCGCGGCGTCATCCAGGGCGCCTTGCGGGTGTATCTCGACCGCTTCATGAACATCCCTGCGGCCCGCCTCCCCCGGGCAGCCACCGGCGGGCTGGCCTTGCTGGGTGAGTGCTGGGATCGCCAGGGTGCAGTGGACGAGGCCGGCAGCCTGGTCTACGGCCACCTCCGCAGCGGAGGTGACCCGGCGGAGGTGCTGGCCATCTTGGGTGCAGCCCTCTTGGCCGAGGACGCCGGCTTCCACTGGTACCAGGTGTACGAGGCGGCGGTGCGACAGCACTCCGCCTGGCCCGCCGGCTCGGAAGAAGGTCGACTGATCCTGGTCGGCCTGGCCCGCTTTCTGGCCGCACACACGCCTACGCGCCGCGAGCTGCCCCGGGTCGTCAACATCGCCCGCCGGCTGCGCCGGGGCGAGCCGCTCTACGAGGCGAACGAAGCAGCCGAGGACGGCTCGGCCAGCTAGAAGCTCGGTGGGAGCGCTGCGTGATGACGACCGAACAGCAAGACGTGGCGCCAAAGCAAGACCTGGCGCCAAAGCAAGACCTGGCGCCGATGAGGCTGCGATCCGGCGAAGCGCATCCGGGAGTCTGAGAGCAGCGCCGGCGCTAGCCCTCGAGAGACCGGGCAGCGGCCGCCAGGTCGTAGTGCACGGCCACCACGGCGTCGAGCTGGATGATGGAGACCAGTCGCACCAATCGCGAGCCGCGGGGCACGACGACGTGAAGCTCCCGGCCGGTTGCCGCGAACCTGTCGGCCACGACGAACAGCACCCGCACGATGCTGCTGTCCAGGTAGCGCACGTCGGAAAGGTCGACGATGAGCCCGCGGTTGCGGGCGGAGAGCAGCCCGAGGAGCCGGGCCTCGACCACGGGCGCCACCGCGAGGTCGATCTCACCGACCAGGCGCGCCACCGGTACGCCGCCGAGTTCGATCAGCTCGACGCGCCCCGCCGGAGCGGGGGCCCGTTCCCGACCCTCGTCACCGCTCATCGCCGGACTCCCTGGGGTAACCACGTCAGTCCGTCTCACCCACCCCACACCTGACTCCGGGCCTCCACGCGTTCGGTCATCGCCGATGAGAGCGGGCAACGGCGCGCTCGGATACAAGAAGCTGTCCGAGGGCGGAAAAAGTACCCGTGAGCAGGAACGGTTTACTGGGGATGGGCCGAGCACATCGGGCACGGTCGGAACAAATGTCATGTCGAGCGGCTGGGCATGGTGGGCGTGGAGATCCGATCCTCCTCGAATACCCGACGCGAGCAGCCATCAAGCGCTCCGAGCGAGCGCCGTCCGGTCCGGTTGACGAGCCGTCGATCGAGCTTGCCAGACGAGCAAGCATTCGGGTGCGAGAATGCCCGCCATGCTGGCACTTGTCGCCACCGCGGATGCCC
>JAXDQG010000426.1:0-9860 GCA_034667945.1 Acidimicrobiia bacterium
CGATCCGCCAGGCCAACTCGCGGTGCCGGGTCTTCATCGTCGATGGTTACGACATGAGTGCGGCGTCGTGAGCGCGACCGTTCTCGACATGACGGCTCCTTTCGCCGTCCATTGGAAGGACGTGGTCTTCGCCCGTCCCGAGGGCATGGAGCTGCAGGCGCGGCTGTACGAGCCCGTGGAGGGCCCGGTCGGGCCTCGACCGGTCGTGGTTGACGTGCACGGTGGGGCGTGGAACTCGCAGAGCCGCAAGCTTGGCGAGCACTACGACGCGGCGTTGGCCGCATGTGGGCTGCTCGTCGTGGCTATCGACTTCCGCGACGGGCGCAACGGGCGCCATCCGGTGGCATCCGCCGACGTCCTGGCCTCGGTGCGTTGGGTGAGGGCGAATGAAGAAGGGCTCTCGGCCGATGCGTCGCGCGTGGCGCTGATCGGCAGTTCGAGTGGCGGGCACCTGGCGCTGCACGCCGCCGTGCAGCCCCAGGCGGCCGAGTTGAAGGGCGTGCCGATCGACACGCCCAGCGGGACACGTCTGGCCGACGAGGTGGACGCCTCGGTGAGCTTCGTTGGCGCGTTCTGGCCTCCGGTGGACCCGTTGGCCCGGTACCTCTACGCCCGTGAGGCGATCGGCCGGCCCGTGCCCGAGGGTCAGCGGTTTGCCCCGGAGAACCTCGTGCACTCGACCGAGGCCTACTTCGGCGACGAGGAGACGATGGCGGCTGCGAGCGTGGCCGACATGGTCGAGGCCGGTTCGTTTGGCCGGCTCCCGCCACTGTGGGTGGTGTGCGCCGGTGAGGACCTGAACGTCCCCCGCAGCATGCTCGATCGGCTCGTGCGCATCTATCGGGCGGCTGGGGGCGAGGCCGACTGCACGGTGTACGAGGGTCAGGTGCACGGATTCGGACACGCGGCCGGAGCGGCGACGGACCAGTTCATCGGCGACCTGCGGGCCCGACTGCAGTCGGCCCTCTAGCGCGCGATCACCGTCGTCAGGCAGGTCGGGAGCGTTCGGGAGGTCGTATCGGCGGGCAGCGAGCCGCGCCGCGCTTAACTGTCACACCCCGTTCGTACGGTGTTCGGCATGGAAAACTCCGACGGCACCTTCACCTGCCTCCACTGCAACCACACCTTCGCTCGTGCTCACTTGCTCGGGCGGAAGCCGGAGTACTGCGGCGCCACGTGCCGACAGCGCGCCTATGAGGCTCGGCGCCTTGGCCCACCGCTGGGAACCCGGCGCCTGCTCACCTTGGTGAGCCCACAGCCGCCCACGCCGTACAGTTCCGGGGGCGTCAAGCTTCGGGAGTCGGCATGACCCAGTCGATCGACCAGTTGCTCCACCGGGCCCGCGCTGCCTTGTCGCGGGTGGGTCCAGAGCAGACAATCCAGATCATGGCCACGGGCGGCCTCGTGGTCGACACCCGTCCGGTCGAGCAGCGCCGCCGTGACGGCGAGATCCCCGGTGCGCTCATCATCGACCGCAACGTGCTCGAGTGGCGGCTCGACCCGGCCAGTCCACACCGGCATCCCGCCGTCACCGATGATTATGACCGAACCGTCGTCGTGGTCTGCAACGAGGGTTATTCGTCGAGCCTGGCCGCAGCCACCCTGCAAGACCTGGGCCTCTGCAACGCCACCGATCTGGTCGGCGGCTTCCAGGCCTGGCTCGCCGCCGGCCTCCCCGTGCAGGTGGTCGACGAGGGCCCGCGCAGGGCACCCGCCAGCTGAGCCGTCCAGGGGCGCCGCGCCGAGCGGCACGATCACCTACCCTGCGCCCCATGCGAGTGGGATTCGTGGGTACCGGCAACATGGGCAATCCGATGGCGGCCAATCTGCTGCGTGCAGGGCATCAGCTGACGGTCTGTGACGTCCGATCTGAGGCAGCTGCCAACCTGGTCAGCGAGGGCGCCGCCTGGGCGGACCGCGCCTCGGACGTCGCCGCGGTCAGCGACGTGACCTTTCTTTCCCTGCCGACCCCTCCTGACGTGGAGGCTGTCGTCACCGGTCCGGACGGGGTGTTGGCCGGCGCGTCGACAGGCTCGACCATCATCGACCTGTCCACCAATTCGCCCTCCGTGGTGCAGGCTCTAGCGACCAAGGCGCAGGCAGCTCAGGTGGGATTCCTCGACGCGCCCGTCTCGGGCGGGGTCGTCGGCGCCCGCAAGGGCACCCTGGCGGTCATGGTCGGCGGCGATGCCGACTGCTTCGAACAGCACCGTCCGCTGTTGGAGGTCATCGGTGCCAACGTCTTCCTGGTAGGGCCGGTCGGCTCTGGCAACGTCGCCAAGCTGATCAACAACATGCTGGCGTTCATAGGCATGATGGGTGCCA
Organism: Acidimicrobiia bacterium; assembly: GCA_034667945.1. Taxonomy (GTDB): domain Bacteria; phylum Actinomycetota; class Acidimicrobiia; order Acidimicrobiales; family CAIXPF01; genus JAXDQG01. The sequence goes on from JAXDQG010000426.1 coordinate 2,326, forward strand.
CGGAAGCCCTGGTCCTCGGGGCGAAGGCGGGCGTCGACCCGGTCGTCCTCCGGAACATCGTCAAGGCAGGCAGCGGTAACTCGTTCGTGTGGGAGAGTGGCACGCGCGCCATCCTCCGCGACCGGCTGGCTCCGACCTTCACCACGTCCTTGGCCGCCAAGGACATCGGCCTCGCCATGGCGCTGGCTGAGGAGATGGGCGTCAATGTCCCGATGGGTGAACGGGCGCACGAGCTCATCCTGGGCTATCGCGACGGCGGCTTTGCCCAAGAAGATGTGCTGGCTACCGTCAAGGCAGTCGAGGAGCAAGCCGGAATCGTGGTCCGAGGGCGCGGCACCGATATCTGACCGAGAAGGTACCGTCGACGGAGCGTGAACTCACCGGCCTTTGCTGTCGAACGCCGTCCCGGCTACGACGACTTCGCTGTCGTCGTTCGCTCGGGCGCGCGGGTCGAGGCGGTCGCGGTCCTCACGCCCCGGCTGCTCGACGGCAACTTGCACGCGGTCGTCGACGTCCGGTCGTCAGAGGCGGCCGTCGAGCGTCAGGCCCTGTCACAGATTCCCGACTGGCTGAGGTCGTATGCGGCCGAGCACGGGGCGGACAACATCTCCGTTGCCGCCAGAGATCCTCATCTCCGTCACGAGCTGCGGCGGCGCGGCTTCAGCGGGCCACTTCGGGGCCATCTCCGATCTCCCGGCGATGCCGCCCGCGAGCAGGCCGAGCCGGACCGCGGCGCAGCGCCCAACCCGGCCGAGCGGGCTGAAGTTCTCGCCTCATTCGTCCAATCTCTCGTACCGTGGGCCAGCATCACCGCGGTCCGTCCGCATCGCGTGGGCCAGCTCCTGACCGGCCTCGCCATCGGCCAGCGACAGCTGCTCGAGCTGGACGTTCGGGCCGGCACCGCGCGGCACCCCCTCCGCTTGCGAGTGCCGGATCGACCCGACCTCCAGCCCGAGCAGGTCGCGCTGGCCGCCGACATCGCAGCCACGGTCATCCGACGCTTTCCCTGGCTTCGGGTCTTGGCGCTGTCGTTCGACCAGGGCGACGCCGGACTGCGATCAGGCAAGCTCGGCGGCTACGCCATGCAACAGGCCCGCAGCGATCTGCACATCAACGGCGCCTACGTCCTGGGTGACGCGGTCTTGCCGCCGCGAGAACGCCCTCGACAGGCGGGCTTCCACCCCTACACCGGTCGGTCGTGGATCGAAGATGTGGTGGCGCACGAGTTGTGGCACGCGGTGGAGCACGACTTCGAGGTGCGCCGGTTCCGAGACTCGATGGCGTTTCGTCAGGCGCTGGGCGGGCCGCTCGGCGTCGCCACGATCGAGCACGTCTACGACCCCGGTAACGAAGCGATTCGCCGTCGTCTCGCGCAAGAGGTCTCGGGTTACAGCGCCGAGAACCGCCGTGAGGTCACCGCCGAGTTGTTCACAGAATGGTGGTTGGCCCCCGACCCCCGGCCGATGGCGCGGCTGTTCGGGACGCTCATCGATCGGTATCTGCCCGTCGAGACGACGGAGTAGGTCACAGCCCGTTCAACTGCTCAGAGGCGCACGACAGCCAGCGGGCAGCGACGGCGGATGGGAGACTCCCGTCCATGGACGACCTCGCGGCCCGCTTGAGTCGCCTCGATGATCTCGAGGCCATCCGCGCCCTGAAGATGCGCTACGCGCGCTATTGCGACAACGGCTATGAGCCCGAGGGCCTGGCCTCGCTGTTCGCGCCGGACGGGGCCTGGGACGGAGGATCGTTGTTCGGCCGCTGCGAGGGCCATGACGCCATCCGCAGGCACTTCTCTTCAGCGCCCGATCGAATCCCCTGGGCGTTGCACTACATCCTGTGCCCCGAGCTCGAGGTGGAGCCGGGCGGTGAACGAGCGCACGGCAGCTGGTATTTGTGGCAGCCGTGCGTGCGCCGCTCCCGCGACGGCTCCGAGCGTCAGGCCTGGCTGGCCGGCACATACCGGGACGACTACGTCAAGGTCGGCGGGCGATGGCTCTTCCAGAACGTCGTCATCGAGGCCCGCTGGCTCGACGGCCCACAGGGCCAGCCGGCAGCCAGGACCTGAGCCGATCGGCTCGGCTTGCCCCAGGGGTCAGGCCTTGACGACCACCGATCGAACGACTTTGTCGTGCCAGGTCTGGCGCTGTCGGTCCCAGAGCATCCAGAAGTAACCGAGATAGCAGGGCCACCCCGAGACGATGCTCATGAAGTAGCGCCCGGCCGCCCGTCCATAGCCGATGACCTCACCGGACGATTCATCGACGACCCGGATGCCGACCGCCTTCTGGCCAACGGTGGCGCCGTCACGACCGACCTTGATCACCACGTAGGCGATCGTGGCGGCGAACCAGGCCAGGCCGACAAGCCACAACACGGCGAGCGAGCCCGCTGTGGGGACATGGCACAAGCCGGTCTCACCATTGACCGTGCACGGCCTGTAGCGCTTCGGCAGTGCGGCACCCAGGACGAAGAAGACGATGATGAAAGGAACGAACAAGAGCAGCCCGTCGATGATCCGGGCTCCCAAGCGCGAGCCGAAACCGGCGTACGACCTTGTCGCTCCATACGGCGACCACTGGCCCGGTGACTGAGGCCAGTAGCCGGGCGGCGGCGCGGTAGGGGCTCCGTAGCCCCCGGGCGCCGGTCCGCCGTAGCCCGATGGCGCGCCATACGGCGCAGTGGTGCTGTAGGAGGGGCTGGCTCCATACGCCGGGTTGGGGCCGTATGGCGGGTCGCCGCCATATCTCGGGCTGTACGGCGCAGCCGGGGTGGACGTCGCACCGCCAGCGGGCGTTCCAGCGCCGTACGGCGCGCCGCCCGGGCCCGCGCCTGCGCTCCCGGACGGGGCGCTGTGGCCGTAGGGCGCCGGTTGCCCATAGGGCGGGTTCGCGGCCGGCGGCTGGCCGTATTGGCCGCCTTGGCCGCCTTGGCCGGCGGCCGGACTCTGGCCGTATTGGTTCACCTGGCCGTAGGCGTCCCGCTGTCCATGCGACGGACTGGGGCTTGACGGCACCGCGGCTGGCCGTGGCTGCGGCGGGGCGGGCGCCCGTGGAGTAGACGCATCGCCCGGCGGGTTCCAAGCCGGAGGCGGGCCGACCGGCGAGCCGACGGGCCACGCGGAAGGTGGTTCGGCGGGTGGTGGCTGCCAGCCGCCCGGCTGCGCGGCCGGCGCCCAACCCGGCGGCGGGCCGGTCCCGGGTACCGCAGCGCCTGCCTGCCCTCGCGAGCCGTCGGTGCCCGAGGTTTCGGGATTCGGCGGGGTCTCGGGATTCGGCGGGGTCTCGGGAGATGGCCGGGTCTCGGGAGACGGCCGGGTCTCGGGATACGGCGGGGTCTCGGGATACGGCGGGAACTGCGAGGCCGGCTGGTCTTCGGGGCGTTCAGCCATGGGGCCGCCTTCTTGTCGGTGCCGTCGCGGAGACCTACGAGCGGCGGCGACCTCCCTGCAGCAGGTCGCGACCGTTCACGAGGCTGTCCGCGCGCGCTCTCACAGCGCTTCTTCCTTCAGTCGGCGCACCTCGCGCCCCGTTGAGGTCTCGCCACCGGCATCCCGGCACTGCGGGTCCCCGCCCGCCTCTGGGCGCGGCCAGTCGACCCACCTGGTCGAAGTGGTGGCCCGTGCCTCGGAACCCTGGCACACTCCGGTCATCGAGACTGTTGAGCCAACGCTGCCGGCCAACTATCCGAGCCGTTGGGAAGCCGATGTCGTGCTGTCCGACGGCGGCACCGTGCACGTCCGTCCCATCCGGCCCGATGACGCCGAGCGCCTGGTGGCCTTCCACAATCGCCAGTCGCAGGAAAGCATCTACTACCGCTTCTTCTCGGCGCATCCCCGGCTGTCGGCTCGGGAGGTCCGTTACTTCACCGAGATCGACTATCACGACCGGCTGGCCTTCATCGCGTTGCTCGGTGACGAGATGGTCGCAGTGGCCCGCTACGAACCGACCGGGCGACCGGGCGTCGCCGAGGCGGCGTTCATCGTGGACGACGCGCACCATGGTCGCGGCCTGGCCACCCTGCTCCTCGAGTACCTCGTCGTCGCCGCGAGAGAGGCCGGCTACGACACGCTGACCGCGACGATTCTGCCCGGCAACACTGCCATGCTGACGACCTTCCGGCGGGCCGGCTTCGAGAACGAGACCCGCTGGGCGGAGGGCCTGGTGGAGGTGTCCATCGACCTGTGTGGCTCGACCGGTGCAGAGGCGCTCATCGCCGAGCGTGAGCGACGAGCCGATGCCCGCTCGGTGGCCCGCCTGCTGCGCCCGGGGTCGGTGGCGGTCGTGGGGGCGAGCCGCGACCCCGAATCCGCCGGGAACCGGGTGCTGGTGAACCTGTTGGAGGGTGGGTTCGAAGGGCCGGTCTTCCCGGTCAACGATCAGGCCGACCACATCCATTCGGTGCCCGCGTACCGCACGCTCCACGACGTGCCGTCACGCATCGACCTCGCGGTCGTGGCCGTGCCGGGCGATCGACTCGATGGTGTGATCGACGATTGCGCCCTCCTCGGCGTCGGCGGCATGGTCGTGCTCGCCACGGGGGTCGACGGCGGCTTGCTGGCCGCTCGGGTGCGGGGCCGGGGCATGCGCATGGTGGGACCGGCCTCGTTGGGGGTCGTCAACGACGATCCCGAGCGCTCCCTGTGGGCCATCATCGGCCCCCCACCGGCGTTGCTGGGCGGGGTCCGGGGCGCCCGGCATCCGGGTCAGGCCGGCGCGGCGCTGTCCGTTCAGTCGGCCAGCCTCGGGGCCGCCGTGCTGGAACTGGCCGCCCAAGCCTCACTGCCCTTGACCTCCTTCGTCAGCCTGGGCGACAAGGCAGATGTCAGTGGCAACGACCTCCTGCAGTACTGGGACGACGACCCGACCACGGCCGTGGTGCTGCTGTACCTCGAGTCGTACGGCAACCCTCGCCGCTTCTTCCGGATCGCCCGTCGGGTCAGCCGGCGCAAGCCGATCGTGGCGGTGTCCACGGCGGGCTGGTCGGACGGCGAAGGCACGTTCGGCGGACGGTCGGGCCTGTTCTCGGCCCTGTTGGCCCAAGCTGGGGTGATTGAAGCCACCACGCTCGGTGAGCTCGTCGACGTGGGTCGGTTGCTGGCCTCCCAGCCGTTGCCGGTCGGCCCGCGCCTGGCGGTGGTCAGCAACACCGTGTCCCCGGCCACGCTGGCGGCAGCCGCCGGCCGCCGGGGTGGGCTCGAGCCAGTCGACGTTGTGACGCTCGATCTCGACGCCGGTCCGCTCGACTTCCAGGAGCAGCTGACCCTCGTGCTCGGTCGGCCCGGTGTCGATGCCGTCGCCGTCCTCTTCGCACCGCTCCGCTACAACGTCGACGAGGTCGCCGACGCAGTCGCGGTGGCGGCCGGCCGTTCGGACAAACCCGTGGTCGCCTGCTACCTCGGTCGCCGTCAGCCCAGCCCGGGCCCGGTGCCGGCCTACCGGTTCCCCGAGGACGGTGTGCGAGCCCTTGCTCGGGCAGCTGTCTACGGGAGCTGGCGGAAAAGGCAGGCCGAGCAGGCCGAGGCGGAGCTGGCCCACACTGAGTTGGCCGCGGAACCGTCGGGTGATGGCCAGCCGGGTCCGGTGCCGGGCATCGATGTCGACCGGGTGCGGGCGGTCATCGCGCAGGCGCTGGGCCAGCATCCGGAGGGGGTGCAGCTGGAAGGTCCCGAGGCGGCGGACCTGCTCGGAGCGGCCCACGTCGAGGTCGCCGCCCAGCGGCGTGTGTCCTCGCCGGACGAGGCGGTCGAAGCCGCCCAGCAGATCGGCTGGCCAGTTGCGCTGAAGGCCGGCACGCGGCCAGCGGTCGCCCGGACGGAGGCAACCGGTTTGGCCCTGGACCTGGTCGGACCCGAGGAGCTGAGAGCGGCCTGGGATCGGATGGTCGAAGCGCTGGGCCCGGCCGCCATGACCGGCTCGCTGGTCCAGGCCATGGCTGCGCCGGGAGTTGACGCCCGGGTGGTGGCCCTGGCTCATCCCCATCTGGGCCCGGTGATCGCCTTGGGCCGGGGCGGCGTGGCGGGCAGTCGCCCCGACGAGCTGGCCGTGCGCCTGGTCCCGCTCGAAGACGGCGAGCCCGGCCGCCTGATCGACGCTTCGCCGCTGCCCATCGAGGCGCTGCCCCTCGGCGGACGGGCCGTGCTGGAGGACGTGCTGCGTCGCCTGGGCGACCTCGTGGCCGACACGTCAGAGATCGCCGAGCTGATCCTGGACCCGGTCCTGGTCAGCAACCACAGCGCGACCGTGACCGACCTCAAGGTCCGGGTAGCGCCGCCACCGCCCTCGCCAGTTCCTGCGGTGCGCCGGCTCGAGTGACGAGGCGGTCAGGTCTCCGGGTTGCCTTCCTGGCCGCCGTTGCCTCCCTGCCCGCCCAGTCCAGAGTCGGCCGGCAGCACCAGGCGGCCCGATTGCGCCCAAGCCCGCAAACGGTCCCACGGGAAGATGCCGGTGCCGTGCCCGTCCTGCCAGGTGGGTCGGAATCCCCAGGCGCCAACGAGTTCGGCGTCGGTCACGCGGAGCGTGGCATCGTCGCCGTTCCACGGCGGTCGACCCTGATCGCGTGCGTTCCGACAGGCGGCACACGGGCAGCTGCGGCGCAGCTCGCCCAGGCTGAACGTGGCCGCGAGCCCGTCCTCCCAGACGACCTCAACGCTCTCGCTGCGCCTGACGGTGATATCCCGAACGCCAGACGTGTCACGTGCCTGGCTGGAAGGCTCCATGTGCGGTCAGGCTACGGTGCAGCGCGGTGGAGGTGCGAGCAGTTCGTCCCGAGGAGCTTCAGACTGCCGGCGAGGTCACGGTCGCGGCCTACGCCGCGCCCCGCGAGCTGCCGATCGCCAACGCGTTCCGCTCCGAACTCGCGGATGTGGGTGGCCGCTTGGCCGACGCCGAGGTCCTAGTGGCGGTCGAGGGCCACGAGGTCATCGGCAGCGTCACCTACGTACCCGGGCCCACGTCTCGTCTGGCCGAATTCGAAGAGCCGCTCACCGCGGGTATTCGCATGCTGGCTGTTGCCCCGGGTATCCGCAACCGAGGAATCGGTCGCGCATTGGTCAGCGCCTGCATCGAACGGGCGGCCGCGTCGGGTTGCGAGCGCCTGGTGCTTCACACCACGCACTGGATGCACGACGTCCAGCGGCTGTCCACCCGGCTCGGCTTCGAGCGGGTGCCCGCGCTCGACCGGGAGCCGGAGCCAGGTCTCCATCTGCAGGCCTACCGCTACTGGCTCGACGCCGCGCCATTGCTGGCCGAGGTGCGGGACACCCGGCGGGCCCTGCCGCGCCTTGCCGAGCATCTGGTTCCCGACACGTTGGAAGACGCCTACCGGGTCCAGGATCGCCTGGTCGGGCTGCTCGGGGCGCGTGTGGTGGGCTGGAAGGTGAGCGCAACCTCGGCCGGCGTCCAACAGCAGCTCGGCCTGAGCTCGCCGGTCTCGGGTCGCCTGCTCGAAGGGCACGTGCATCCTCCGGGAACCCACCTCCAGCTCGATCGCTTCGTGGGCCACCCTTCGCTGGCCGGCACGATCGTGTTCCGTCT
>JAXDQG010000427.1:0-3478 GCA_034667945.1 Acidimicrobiia bacterium
TTAAGCCCAGGTCGGCCATCGCCCGGAAGGCAGACACGCAGTACGCATGCACCTCTACGAGGGCTATATGGCACACCGCCAGGCTCCACTCCGGAAGACGGATGGCGTCGTCGGAGTCCTTCCAGCCCTGGTTCTTGAGCCGCGCCGCACCTGGGGTGACACGGTCGTCGTACTCCACGAAGCCGTCACCATCGCGGTCTCCCCGGTCGACAATCCACTCGACCGCCCGTTCGGCCGCGGGGAGCAACTGGCCCACCTCCTCCGCGGGCGCACCCCATTTCCACAGCTCGGCCAGCGTCATGACGAACAACGGGGTGGCGTCGACCGAGCCGTAGTACACGCCGCCCCAGCCCCCCGGACGGCGCACGACCTCCCCCGCCCGGACTTCGTGCAGGATCTTCCCGGGCTCCTCGTCGGTCTCGGGCACGCTTCTGCGGCCCTGACGTTCGGCCAACGCCGCGACGGTGCCCATGCCGAGCGACGTGCCCAGAGCCAGGCACTGCATCCCGGTGATGAGGGAATCCCGCCCGAAGAGCGCCATGAACCACGGCGATCCGGCCGCGACGATGGGCCGGTGGGTTTTCCCGGGCTCGGCCAGGAGCAACGAGCCGATGTCAACCCGTGACCGCTGCCAGATGTGCTGGAGCTGGCCCCACGTGGAGCGCAGTCGCGGCGAGCCCGCCTCCCAAGCGCTGGCGTCGACGACGGTGAACCCCGTGCTGTCCAGCGGCATGTCCGGGGCGCCCTCTGGCCGGAAGACGAAAGCCGTGGTCCTGCGCTCGTGCGGACCGACGTCGACCTGCAGCTGCACCCCATGCCGGAGCACTTCGCATGGCTCGGAGCAGGACAGTCGAAGGCCGCGCTGGAAGCCGATGTTCTCGTAGGCCAGGCGTAGGTCCCGGTCGTACGGCCCCGAGCCGACGAACCCGGTCCGGGGCCAGATGCCCCGTTTGACATCAAAGATGTCGGCGAAGTCCGACGTCACGACGATGTCGATGGTGACCCGCTGCTGGACGTGCTCAAGATTCTCGAGACCGACGACCAGGTCGAGATGATCGGTGAGTCGCAGAGACTGGCTGACCAGCAGGCCCGGGGCGGCAGGGTCGCCATGCGTGCTGAGTGTGGTCAGCTCCTTGTCGGTGAGCTGGTAGCGGAGAAGCCGCGGGCCGACGCCGTTGATCAGCAGATGCAGGCTGTCGATCAGGCGCGTGTCGCCGGCGTAGTAGCCCTCTTCGCCACCGGGCTCGATGTCCCCGGCGGTGCTGCAGATGACGAAGCTCGTGCCGGCCACGATGGTCACCGTGGGCGCGCCGGACGGCCTCGACGTGGCTCCGCCGGCCAGATACGCCGACTCGTCAGAGGTCATCAGGGTCACGTCGGTCCGGACCCTCGTCGGCGGCACGTCATGGTCATTCCCACCGGGACCAGCAAGCTCACGCTACCTGCGCCCGCTCAACCACCCGGTCGGTGGCGCGGACGCGCCAGATGTTCATCAGGACGTACGCCTTCCCCTTTCGGGGCCTGTTCAGACCGGGTCGCCGAGGTCGACGTTGTACGCCTCGAAGCTGAGGCTCATGGCACGGCTCTCGTGACGGCTCAATCGCTCCACGACCTCATGTACCAGGGCGTGCAATCCCTTGATGCGATGGGGATTGGTGACCATCCGGGGGTCGGCCAGGTCGGCCAGCGCCTGGTCGAGCTCGCTGCGAAGGGCCTGTTGCTCCGTGCGAAGCACGTGGACGCGCCGGTGCAGCCGCGGCTCTTGTGCAACCACGTCGTCGAAGAGGCCACCGGGGGCCGCCACGGCACTGACATGCAGGTCGAATGCCATGGAGAGGCCGGTGAGCTCCGCTTCGATGCGAACGCGCCACTGCTCCAGGGCGTCCAGCAGGACTCGGTCCGCCTCCGCGACGCGCCAGGTCGCGGCGTGCAGATCAGGAATGGTGGTGAGCGTCGACATGCTGCCTCCTCGGGCGTTCTGTTTGAGCCGAGTTCGCACGGACTTCGTCGTCCACCCCTCCGCGGGACCCGAGAGTAGCGGGAGAGATGGGTCATCGTGTCAAGAGATACAGCTCGACGTCAGGACGGCGACCCCATATGACGGCGCTCAGGCATGGGTAACTCGGTACGACCAGCTGCTATACCGCCCCCGTGGTTTCCGGACCGGAGATGCTCGATCTGCGTTCTTACCTCCCAGCCGCGCGAGGTGGTCGGAGGGCGGCATGGCGTTCGGCCGAGGACGCGGTGGCCCAAATCCCCGAGGGGGCACGGGTGTTCTTGGGGACGGGGCCGACAACCCCCATTCACCTGGTTCACGCCCTGAATGACCAGCGCCATCGCTGGCGCCGGCTCGAGATCGTGATGCCGATGGTCCAGCAGCCGCTGCCGATCTTCGAACACGCCGGCCAGCCCTTCAGCTTCGTGTCGACCCAGGCATCGCCCGCGCTGCGTAGCCTCTGGCCGACCGGTCATCTGCAGGTCCTGCCTACCCGCTTCTCGGACTACGCGGCGCTGTGCGGACCTGACGGTCCCCTGCCGTGCGACGTGGCGTTGGTGACCGTGAGTCCGCCGGCGGCCGATGGGCGGGTCAGCCTGGGGGTCTCGGTGGGTTCGACCGTGATGCCCGCCCGGTCTGCTTCCCTGCTGATCGTCCAGGTGAATGCGAATGTGCCCTACACCTTCGGGGCCGGCGAGCTGGCGATGGACGAGATCGACACGTTCGTGAAGGATGATTTCGACATCGTCGACACCCGCGCGTCGAGCGGTCCGCCCGACGACGTCGTGGGCCGCATCGCCGATCTGGCGGCCGAGGTCATCCTGGACGGCGCCACCATCCAGTTCGGGATCGGCACCATTCCCGACGCCATCCTCGGGCGTCTGCATGGGAAGCGGGGGCTGCGGGTGCACTCGGGCCTGGTGACGGAGGCTTGCCTCGACCTGTTCGAGGCTGGAGTGGTGGAGGGCGTGATGGTGGCCGCCGAAGTGGTCACGACGGACCGCATGCGGTCGTGGGTGCACCGGAATCCAGCGGTGCTGATGGGCCCGCCCGCCCTGACCCATGGAGCGGCGGCGCTGTCCGGGCTGGAGCGGTTCGTCGCGGTGAACTCGACGGTGGAAGTGGCGCTGGACGGGTCAGCCAACTCCGAGATGGCCGCCGGCGAGGTGATCTCCGGCCCCGGCGGGGCACCAGATTTCGCATTCGGCGCCGGGTTGGCCAGCGGAGGCCGTTCGATCCTGGCGCTACGTTCGACCGCGGCGCGTGGGGCCGTATCCCGGATCGTGCGTCGCATTGAGCCGCCCAGTCCGGTGACCCTGCCGTCGTACCTCGCCGATGTACTGATCACCGAACACGGACGCGCTGAAGTGCGCGGACTCGCGGGTGCAGCCAGGGCTGAGGCCATAAGGAACCTCGCCGATGCACCGCACCGAAATGCTTTAACCTGACACCGCTTTACCGTCCGTTTACGTGGCAATACCT
>JAXDQG010000428.1:0-15673 GCA_034667945.1 Acidimicrobiia bacterium
CCTCGCTCATGACGACCCCCTGCTCATGTCGCGTGCGCGGACCCTAGTTGGCGAAAACATGGCGTGACCCAGTGCGGTCGTTGCGAGATGACTCCAAAGTGTGGTCGCGCATGCGCCACTTGTGAGATTTCGGTCAATCCCGATCTCCTGGGAAGCCGCGATCGAATCGACGTCGAATCGCTGCGTACGGACGAAATGGGTCCTACCGAGGGGCTATTCGTGAAATTTCTTGACCGGTAGGGCGGTATGACAAGTAATCTCGGCCTGGTCCCTCGAGATCACCCGCCTGATCTCTCGAGATGGATCTGCCCGCGCATCCCGGAGCACGACAAATGCGGACAAGCGACTCTACGCGTTCACGGGGCGACCCCGCGGCCCTGGCCCGCGAAGCTCAATGGACAGGCCCATTGGACCGGAGGCGCGCGTGTCCTATACGACGGAAAACGTTCATTCAGAGGCGGCCCAACCGCGCTCAAATAGCTGGTCGCGGCAACCATGGGCGGACCGATTCGGTGACAATATCGACGATTTCCAAGCCATTCCGTGGTGGCTCTTCCTCGTCACGGGTGCACTGTGGATGGCGTTCGCCTTCGTCGTCCTCTCGTTCGACTTCCGAACCGTGTGGGCAGTGGCCTGGTTCGCCGGTGCCGCGTTCATCGTTGCCGGCTTGAACGAATTCATGAACGCCTCCGTCGTACCGAACCGCAAATGGCTCCACATCGGCTTGGGGGTGCTGTTCGTCGGTGCGGGAATCTTCGCCATCGCATGGCCGACGATCACCTTCGTCGCTCTGGCCGCCATCATCGGCTGGTTCCTGCTGTTCGCCGGCGCCTTCGACGTCATCGGCGCGTTGATCGACAGGCACGACCTCTGGTGGCTGAGGCTCATCGCCGGCGTGATCGAGATCGCCCTGGGCGTCTGGGCCATTGGTTATCCGAGCCGGTCCTTCGCGCTGCTGGCGGTGTGGGTGGCTGCGGCCGCCGTGACCCGTGGTGTCGCCCAGATCCTGCTCGGAATCGCACTGCGGGATGCCGGCAGGGAGCCGTCGCTGAGCGGCGTGTCCACTCAGGGCTCGGCGCGAGGCATGGCCAACGGCCCGTCACCGGCCCCCGGCCGGGGCGGCGGACGCAGCAATGGTGAACGGGCCAACGGCGACGGCCGTCACGGGGACGTCCGGGCCAACTCCGATGACCAGCGGATCATCGATGACTTCCGGGCCAGTGCCGGACACCCGGGCGGTGATCTCGAGGGCGAGCAGGTCTTGCTCGTGCACAGCACGGACGCCGATGGGCGGGACCGCGTCAACCCGGTTTGCTACCAAGTCGACGGCGACCAAATCATCATCTATCCGACAGGCAGTGACGGGCCACAAACGCCGGAATGGTACGCGAATCTGCTCTCCGATTCGCATGGCCGCGTCGAAACCGGGCAGGAGAACTTCGACGTCGAGGCGCATGTGCCGGATGCGGAGGAAGCGCGGCAACTGCGCACCCGAGCGCAAGGTGCAGGCACCACCGGCGCGGCCACCTCGAGCGCGGAAGATCGCCGGGTCCGGCCGGTGCTGATTCTCGAGTTGGTGCGCGCCTGAACGCACCCCTGAAGCGCAGCGGTCTACCGGACGCTATGAGCCTCCACCGAAGAGGCTCAGGGCTTCGAGGCCGCCACGTGTTTGGCCGTGTCGATGACGTGGCGGAACTTGACCACCTTGCCATCCGGGCCGAATTCCCAGATGTGGACTTCCTCGTCGACGAAGCTCTTGCCTGTCGCGCGGTTCGTGGCATCGATGAGGAACTGAACAATCACCACATCGCCATCGTCATGAACGCCCTGCACCTCGAAACGACTGACATCGAGCGTCTCGCCGACTGCTTGAAAGAAACCGGTCACGTTCTCGGCACCTTTGCGCTCCTGCATGTACGCCACTCCGCCGTCCTGCGCGCCGTTCCCGTACTGCCACAGGTCCCAGGCCACATCGGGCGCAAGCTGTCCGATGATGAACGGCACATCGCCGCGTCCGAACGCTTCGTAGATCTGCTTGACGGTGTCTGCGTTGGTCATGCCGATCGTTCGCTCTGCGCCTCGCCCGCGGATCACCCTCGTTTTGGCTGCAATTACTCGGGAGGGTCAGACGACTGCTCGACGGGCGAAGATTGCTCACTTGTCCCATCGGGCGCAGCTGGCTGGCCCTCGTCCCTCGAAGCATCCGAAGCCGCCGCCACGGGCCCACAGCAGCGCTTGTACTTCCGGCCGGAACGGCACCAGCAGAGATCATTGCGATGGGGCGGCCAAAGCATGCCCTCGCCCCGCTGCAGCTGCCAGGCCGCGTAGGCGCCTCGGGTCTCGGCCGTTCCGGGGTCACGCTCGTAGTCCCGGGCATAGGTCTCGAGGCCTGAAATGGTGAGGGCGACCAGCTGCAGCGCTTGCCCCGAAAGGTTGCGGTGGATCCGCTTGGTCCGCGCCTCCACCTCTCGCCTGTACTCGTCGAAGTCGACCGGCATCTCTTCGGCCAGGCTCGGCCAGCGCTCGACCGCCTGCCCCCACTCCGCACGTGGGAACCAGCCGATCGCCAGCGCTCCGGCCCGAGGCGGTGTCCGCGGCGCTGCCTGCGGGACGAGGCCTCCGCCCAGCCGCCGTCGACCCGCTCTGCCTTGCTTGGCCAACTTTCCCCCTCAGGCTTCCCCTTCGGCCGACACGAACGTGAAACGGCAAGGTAACAGGGCACGTGCAGCGCATCTCCGGACACCGAAAGAGGCGCCAACCCATTTGACCAAGCATTAGGGTTCCGCACGCAGTGATGCCTGGCGGATGGCGGGACGCGCTCGGGGGAGGCGGAAGGATGGGCGGAAAGACGGGAAGGCGCCTGGTGTCGCTGGTCGCCCTGGTGGCGGCCTGTCTTACGCTGGCCGCCCCAGCTGGGGCGCAACCGGGACCTCGAGCGAGCGCGTCAGCACCGACGAGTCCGGCCTACGATGATGACTTCCCGGATCCCTTCGTACTGTTGGAGAACGGCGTCTACTGGGCGTATTCGACCGGCAGCGCCGGTCTGGACCTGCAGGTCATCAGCTCCACCGACCTGGTCACCTGGTCCGAGCCCAAAGAGCCGCTTCAGGGTCTACCGAAGTGGGCCACCAAGGGCTTCACCTGGGCACCGGCCGTCGCCAAGGTCGGCAGCCAGTTCGTGATGTATTACACGTTGCGGCACACGGCCTCCGGCCGACAGTGCATTTCGGTGGCCATCGCCAACTCGCCGGGCGGGCCGTTCGTCGACAAGAGCACCGGACCACTCGTGTGCCAGTTGGACCATCGGGGTTCCATCGACGCATCTCCCTTCATGGCCAACGGCACTCGCTACCTGCTGTGGAAGAGCGACGACAACGCTGTCGGGGCGCAGACCCACCTGTGGGGACAACAGCTGAGCGCTGACGGGCTCACCTTGGTGGGCACGCCGACGCGGCTGCTCGACCAGACCCGGTCGTGGCAAGCGCCCGCCATCGAGGGCCCGTCGATGATCGCCAACGGCGGCTCGTACGTCCTGTTCTACGGCGCCGGTCCTTGGGACAGCTCGCAGGCGAGCATCGGATGGGCCCGATGCACCTCGCCGCTCGGACCGTGCACCAACCAGTCGGTGTTCGGTCCGTGGCTCGCCTCGCAGCCGGGGGCCCAAGGCCCAAGCGGCCCCGCGACCTTCACCGACTCGGCGGGAGCTACCCGATTCGCCTTTCACGCTTGGACGCGCGCAGTGGGCTACCCCGCCGACGGGGTTCGCTCCCTGTTCATCGGCCAACTGACGTTCTCAAACGGTCGCCCCGTGCTCAGCTGACCACGGCCGTTGTCGGGCAACGCCTATCCCCGCTCGGGGGATAGCCGGTATTCGAGGTGCCCCACCACTCGTCTTCTCGTCCGAATGCGAGTCGTCTAGCTCCGGGGTGCTCGAAATGACCGCTGAACTACGGCACGGGACGTGGTGGGAGAGCAAGCAAGGCATCGATCCCGAGCAGCTGATGCAGGGACGGTTCAGCCGGCTGTTTGACCCTCATGACGCGGAGCCCGCGGTATTCGAGACGGCCGATCTCGAGAAGCTGGCCGTTGCGATGACCGCGGAGGCAGAGGGCGACCCGACGCCGGAAGACCAACCGGACACCGAGGAGAACACGGGAATTCCGGCCGCTTACACCTATCTCGGCCAATTCATCGATCACGACCTGACACTTGACCCAACCTCGCATTTACGTCAGGTCATCACCGACCTCGACAAGCTCGTCGACTTTCGAACGCCGCGCTTCGACCTCGATTCTCTGTACGGCCGTGGGCCGAGCGAACAGCCTTACCTATACGACCGCGACAGCATCTTCCTGCTCCTCGGCCGACCCCTTTCGGGCAACCCGTTCGATCCCGACACCCACGACCTGCAGCGGGGCCCGAATGGGCGCGCTTTGATCGGCGATCCCCGAAACGACGAGAACCGGATCGTTGCCCAACTCCACGCCACGTTGATTCGGTTCCACAACCGCATGGTTGAGCTGATGCCCGGTGAACCCTTTGAAGCCGTTCGGGACCAGGTCCGCTGGCATTACCAGTGGGTCGTGCTGAACGACTTCCTCCCGACCATCATCAACTCGAGCACGATCAACGAGGTCTTTCCACATTTGGACGCGGGATGTTCCCTCGATGAACGGCCTCCTCAGTTTCGCATTGCGGCTCTACAGGCGATGGCACACCCGACCGGCGCCATGTTCATGCCGGTCGAATTCTCGGTCGCGGCCTATCGGTTCGGGCATTCGATGATCCGCCCGCTGTATCGGATCAATCCGACGATCGAGCGTCGACCGATCTTCTCCGGCGCCACCGACCCCTCGGCCGATCTCGGCGGGATGCGTCCGATTCCCGACGATTGGGGCATCGATTGGCAGTCGTTCCTGGACCTCGGTGGCGGCGACGCCGAAGTGGTCCGCCGGGACGGAAGCGACCCGACCCATCGCAGGCCGCAGCTCAGTTACAAGATCGACACCTCGCTGGTGAACCCGCTGTCCAACCTGCCACCGGTGATCGCCAGGAATCCACCGTCCCTACCGGCCCGCAACCTGCTGCGCGGCAACGACTTCCGCCTGCCGTCCGGCCAGACCGTGGCCCGGACGCTCGATCTGAAGCCCCTCGACGACGAGAACCTCCACATCGGCAAGGCCGTGGTGGGCGACCAGAGCCGCAGGCCCATCACTGCGATCTCGAACGGCTTCGCCGGCAACGCGCCCCTGTGGACGTACGTGTTGGCGGAAGCCCATGCCAACTCCTGGGCGCACGCCGCCGCGCCGGTCACCGACGCCACGCCCGTCCGCCTCGGCCAGGTGGGCGGCCATCTGGTGGCCGAGGTCTTCGCCGCCCTGCTGCTGGCCGACCGGACCTCGTTCCCCAACGCCAACGCGGCATTCGCGCCGCGACCCGAGGTGCGCCAGGACGGTCAGTTCGGTCTGGCCGACCTGATCAAGGCGGCACTTGCGGCCGAGCCGCGCACCGGGTGAGGCGCGATCAGGCCCGGCTCGGCCCCGTGGCGACTGGCGTCGGCGCTTCCAGGTTGTAGAAGCGCAAGGCGTTGAGCCCCAGCACCTTGGCCTGATCCGCCGGCTTCAGCGTGCTGAGCCGCTGCCGGATCTCGCCGACGACCCCGAAGCTGGCGTCGATGTGGGGGTAGTCGGAGGCCCAGACGAAGTAGTCGGCACCGACCGCGTCGACAATGGGCGCGATGACCGTCTCGTCCGGATCTGCCGACACCAGGCACTGCCGGAAGAAGAAGTCACTCGGCTTCATCGACGTGGGCGTGAGCGTCTTCATGACCTCGTACTTGTGGTCCATCCGGTCGAGCCAGGCCGAGATCCAGGTGGCGCCCGACTCGAGCACTACGCAGCGCAGGCGCGGATGGCGCTCGAACACGCCGCCGGCCAGCATCTGCGTGAACGCGGCCATCACATCGATGGCCAGGAACGCAAAGAAAAACAGCTCGCTGCCCTGCTGGCCTCGTCCGGGCATCCACGAGCGGAAGAACGGGCGATCCCGCACCACGACGTGGAAGCCGACCGGCATGTCGAGCTCGGAGACGGTGGCCCAGAAGGGGTCGAAGACCGGATCCATCAGGTGACGGTTGTTCCGGGCGGCCAGATCGGGCGACAAGTACACCGCCACGCAACCCGCTTCACGCGCCCGACGGACCTCGGCCACCGCGCCTTCGGGATCGATGAGCGAGATGTGGGCCACCGGCACCAGCCGCCGAGGGTTGTGCGAGCAGAAGTCGACGATGTAGCGGTTGTAGGCCCGGGTGTAGGCGGTCGCCAGCGCCGGGTCGTCGACCATGCCCTCCCAACAGATCCCGATGGTCGGGTACAGCAGCGCGATGTCGATGCCCTCTGCATCCATCACTTCGAGCCGGGCCTTCGGCTCGTAGCCACCTGGCGGACACCCGTCCTCGTAGTGCAGGTGCTTGGTCCGATCGAGCGCTTCGGCCGGGTCGAGCTCGATGCCGCCCAGGCTGGCCAGTGAGTTGCGCAGGGACTCGAGCGGCCGGTTGTCGACCAGCAGGACCTCGTCGCCCCGGTCGTCGATGTCGATGCGGATCGCGCGGTCACGAAACTCCGGGTCGATGTACTGCTGCCAGGTGTCGCGCGGCTCGAGTACATGACCATCGGCGTCTACGGTCAGCAGGTCCTGCGGCATGGCCGCCTCCTCGCAGGTGGATCGCGGGTGCCCGGC
This sequence comes from Acidimicrobiia bacterium, assembly GCA_034667945.1. GTDB lineage: Bacteria > Actinomycetota > Acidimicrobiia > Acidimicrobiales > CAIXPF01 > JAXDQG01. The sequence continues at coordinate 6,739 of JAXDQG010000428.1, forward strand.
TGGTCGGACGACAGTGCCGAGCCGGGACTCCGAGCGGCATCTTGGTCGCTCCGTTGCGCGGGTAGCAAGCGCCCCGGTAGCTTCCGCGCTCGCGGAGCCGAGAAGGGTCCGGCGCCCATCAGCAGCAGCCCGAAGCACGCGACCAAGGGGTCGCCATAGGGCCGGAGCAGGGTTTTCGGTGTTCGCCCAGCGCATGCCGTACGCACATCGACGGGGGGATCCGGTGCAGGGACAGAAGTGGGAGCGTCGCGCGTTCAGGCCCGGCAGAGCGGCGCTGGGCGTCGTCGTGGCCATGGCATCACTGGCTGTGGGCTGCGGCAGCAGCGACAACAGCGGTCAGAGCTCGAATCCCACCACGACCTCCGCGGCCGCCGGCTCCACCTCGACCAGCGCCGAGACAACGACCTCGACGACCCCGCAGCCCACACCCACGTCCATGGAGCAATGGGAGGCGCTCTGGGCCCAGGAGCGGGCCGCCATCGTCAAGCGCATCAAGGACAACAAATGGGGCAAATCGGCGGACGGCAAGACGCTGACGGGCCCCGAGGGCTTCACCATTGATCTCAGCAAGTGCGGTTCCGGGTGGTCGGACACCGAAGGCCTCACCGACGCCGAGATCAAGATCGGTCACACGATTTCGATGTCCGGCACGACGGCCGACTACGGAAATGCCACCAAGACCCTCGCGTTGATCTTCGACTACTACTCCCAGAAGGGAGTGTTCAAAGACGTCAACGGCAAGACGCGCAAGATCAACTACATGCCCAAAGACGATGGCTACGATCCGGCACGGACCATTCCGTTGACCGATGAGATGATCGACTCGGAGAAGGTTTTCGAAGAGCTCGCCCTGGGCTCGCCCAACGTGCTCAAGATCTACGACAAGCTGAACCAGCGTTGCGTGCCCAACCCGTTCATGGCGTCGGGCCACCCGGCGTTCGGCGATCCGGTGAACCACCCGTGGACGACCGGGGCCCCACAAACCTCCTACAGCACCGAAGCGGTGCTTTGGGGGTCCTTCATCGAGCAGCACCTCAGCGAGTTCCCGAACAGCAAGGTGAAGGTGGCCGCGCTCATCATGAACAATGACTTCGGTCGTATCTACGACCAGTCGTTCAAGGCGTATCTGGCGCAGTCCGCCGCCAAGGACAAGGTCGAATACGTCACCGAGACCATCGAGCCCCAGGCGCCCTCGATGGTCGACCCGATGACCACGCTGGCGTCCAAGAACCCGGACTTCTTCATCGCCATGGTGGCCGCCTCCCTGTGCACGCAATCGGTGGTGACGGCCGCGGAGAACGGGATGCACGACAAGGCGAAGTATCTTTTCCAGCCGGCGACCTGCACCGGCACCGGCTACGTCTCGAAGGAGAAGGTCGGCGGCGACGGCGCGGCCGCCAATGGCTGGTGGCTGGTCAATCCCGGCTTCAAGGACTTCAACGATCCGAGCCAGTTCAGCGACGCGTATGTGGCCTGGGGCCGCGATCTGATGACGTCCCACGGCCTCGATCCAAAGGCGTCGAGCTCGTACGCAAACGGCTTCCCGTATGCCTTCGGCATCGTCCAAGCGCTGCAGATCGCCGGCCACCTCGACGGCGGGCTGAACCGCTCGAACTTCATCCTCGCCATCCGCAGCCTGGACATGACGAATCCGTATTACCTGCCGGGCATCCGCTTCCATCTGAACGGCAACAAGGACGCGTTCCTCGAAGAAGGCGGCGTCTATCAGCAGTGGGACGCGCAAAAGCAGATCTGGATGACCAAGGGCAAGGTCATCGACCTCGACGGCAAGTCGAAGAACTGCGCCTGGGAGTCTTCCGCCGGCACCTGCAAGTAGCCGTCCCAGCGCAGGTTCATCGCCCTCCCAACTGGTGGGGAGGGCACCACCTCCCCACCAGCGGTAGGGTGCGCGCCAGCACGGAGAGCAGGCGAAGCTTCGAGGGAAGGATCACCATGATCGGCGTCGACGAGTTGCTCGCCCGTATGGCGGCGACGCTGCGACAGGAGATCGGTCCAGCCGTGCCTGATGCCTACCCGAGGACCCAGGCCTTCATGGCGGCGGTCGTGCTCGAGAAGCTGTCGGGCCAGCTCAGGTCGGCCGCCGAGGACGCGCGGGCAGAGCAGGACGACCTGCGGCTGCTGGCGTCGGATCTCGCGGTCCAGCTGTCGGAAGGGCCGTGCCCGCCCGAGTTGAGCGCCACCGCGGCAGAGCTCGCCGGGCCGGAGGGGCGCACGGCGCTGTCCCGTTTCATCGAGGCCTTGTACACCTCGTCCGAGCGACTGGGTCCGGCCCGCTTCGAAGCGTTGCGCGCCCGGGTGCGCCAAACGCTGCGGGCCGACCTCGACCGTCAGGTCAGGTACGCGGCATGACCGCCCAACCTCACACCGCCGCGGCCATACCCGAGGCCGAACTGCACGAACGCATCGTCAAATACCTGTCCCAGCAACTTCCGGGGGCCACCGATCTTCGCCTCGAGGGCATTCAGCGCATCGCGGTGGGATGGTCGCACGAGACGTGGCTCTTCGACGCCTACTGGCAGGAGGCGGGCACGGCCCGCAATCTGGGGCTGTGTCTCCGGCGGGATCCCGGCGGAACCCTCCTGCGGCACCTGTCCGATCTCGACGTGCAGTTCCAGGTCCTCCGCTGCCTCGAGCCGACCCCGGTGCCGACGCCCAAGCCCTATTGGTTCGAGAGCGATCCCGACGTGCTCGGCGCGCCCTTCCTGGTCATGGAAAAGGTGCCCGGGGTGTGCCCCAGCCCCTGGGGCCGGGAAGGCCGGCGGTTCTACGAGGACGCCGCCGCCCGGGGCGAGCTGCCGTTGAGCTTCACCGACACGCTGGCTGCGCTGCACAACCTCGACTGGGAGGCGGCCGGGCTGTCGTTCCTGGGCGTGCCCGGAGCGGGCAATGACTTCGCCCGTCGCGAGGTGGCCAAGTGGCGGGAGCTGATCAGCGTTTGCGAGCAGCCGCCCGACCCGGTGATGACCGATCTGCTGTGCTGGTTGGATGCCAATGCCCCGGAGACCGAGCGCCTGGTATTGGTGCACGGGGCGTATCGGACCGGCAACTTCCTGGTCGAGGATGACCGAGTCACGGCTCTCCTCGACTGGGAGCTGCAGGTCATCGGTGATCCGATGTACGACGTGGCCTATGTGCTCTCAGAGCTGAATCGAGAGGGCAGCGAGCTGCTGTCCTACGTGGTGGACCGCGACACGTTCTACAGCCGCTACGAGTCGGCGACGGGCATCGAGATCGACGACGAGGTCTGCCGCTATTACCAGCTGTTGTACGCCATGCGGTCCGCGGCGTTCTGGATGAGCGCGTCGGGCTTGTACGCCGCGGGACGGAGCGCCGACCTGCGCCTGGCCCGCACGGCGTGGTCGGTTCCAACCGTGCTGGAGCGTGCGGCCCGAGACCTCGGATACTGATCGACCTCGGCCGGCGAGAAGGGGATTGTTCGATGAGCGAGGACAGCGGTCGGCCGTTCCTTCCCGAGGACGATGGCTTTCACTTCCACGTCATGGGTGACGACTGGTGGGCCACCGAAACGGCGTGGTTCTCGTTTCACCACCCCGGGCGTCGGCTGGGCGGATGGTTCTACAACATGTTCCGGCCGAACATCGGCACGGTGGCCGGCGGTATTTGGATATGGGATGACACCGCTCATCTCCCATGGGACGTGCTGTACTCGGCCAATTACTCGGCAATGCCGCTGCCGGCCGATGCGGATCTTCGGGATATACGGTTACCGACGGGCGTGTCGATGCGGGTGATCGAACCGACCGCGTCCTACCAGTTGGGCTATGACGATTCCGAGCGCCTCCAGGCCGACCTGCGCTTCGACGCCGTCATGCCGCCCGAGCCGTTGACCGCCGTCGGCTCCACGTTCGGGTCGGCCCATCATTTCGACCAGATCGGGCGGGTCACCGGTCACCTGGACCTGCTCGGCGAGCGCATCGAGATCAACTGCTTGGGCATGCGTGACCGGACGTGGGGACGGCGGCCCGAGCACCGGCCTCGCCAGGCGGCCTACGTGACGGCTGCGGCCGACGAGGGCAACGGGTTCTTGGCCGTGACCAACGTGTCGACGGATGGCGACCGGATCTCTTACGGGTTCCTGCGGCGGGACGGTCGAACCGTGGGGCTTGCGGGGGGCGAGCGGACGGTGAAGCGAGACCCGATCGAGGGCTGGATCACCGAGATCCGCATCGACGCGACCGACAACGAGGGTCGTGAGCTGATGGCTGTCGGGCGGCCGGTGAGCAGGATGATCATCAATCGCCACACGTTCATCGACATCAACAGCCTGTTGCGCTGGGATGTGGGAGGGCTCGAGGCGTGGGGCGAGGACCAGGACATGTGGCCGGTGCATACCTTCGCGGCGCTGCAGCGGAAGCAGCGGAGCACCTGAGTCCCGCCCACTCGCGGCCTACCACAAATCGCGTTCGTCTTCGCGCCCGCTGTATTTCGTCACTCCCTCCGCCGACAACACTTTGGGACGCCCCGCTCGCAGCGAATCGACGTCGAATCGACGCACCAGGCGGCGAAATTCGGTGGGCGGCAGGCCACAACAGAATTTCTTGATGGCAAGCGAATATTTGGTGGGCGACGGCTCCGCGGCGCCATGCCGAACGCCGGCCCAGCCCCGGAGGACCTACTCCGCGACCAGCTCGAACCCTTCGTCGATCCAGCCCTCCACGCCGCCGATCATCTTCTTCACCGGACGACCCAGCATCGACAGCCGAACCGCGGCCCGATCCGCCCCATTGCAGTGCGGGCCGGCGCAGTACACGACGAAGACGGTCTCGCTGTCGTAGTCCGACAAACGCACCTCGTCGATATGGCGATGCGGAAGGCTCGTCGCTCCTGGAATGTGCCCTGCCCGGAAGGTGTCCGCAGACCGGACATCCAGCAGCGCGAAATCGGGCGACCCGTCCTTCATGGCCTCGTGTACATCCCAACAGTCCGTCTCGAGGCTGAGCAGCGCCGCGAAATGCGCACGCGCTGCCTCCGGATCAGCAGGCGGTATCTCGGTAACCGGGGAGCGTGTCAGTGGCCGGGTCATGGCTCCTCCAAGCGGCGACAGGGCGCAGTGTACGTGTCGGTCGCGGCGGGGCTGAGGCCGGCTCTGGCGGGTACAAGACTCGGCGAGCGGCGACCACCCACTCCAATGAAGGGACGCGGGGATGAGCACACCGACCGAAGCCCAAGCCGTCCCGGCTGCCTTCCTCGGACACGGCAGTCCGATGAACGCTCTCGAGCGCAACCGCTACACCGAGGCGTGGCGGGTCTTGGGAGCGTCCATCCCCCGACCTCGGGCCGTGCTGGTGGTCTCGGCCCACTGGTACACAAACGCCACGGCCGTCACCGCCATGGACCGCCCGCGCACCATCCACGACTTCTACGGCTTCCCGGCCGAACTGTTCGCCGTCGACTACCCGGCTCCCGGCGCACCCGACGTGGCGGCCGAGGTGGTCGATATCGTCAAGCCCCACTGGGTCGGGCTCGACCAGGACAGCTGGGGACTCGACCACGGCACGTGGTCCGTGCTCCGCCACGTGTTCCCCCGAGCCGACGTGCCGGTCGTGCAGTTGTCGATCAACGCCCTGAAGCCCCTGGCGCACCACTTCCAGCTGGGCATGCGACTGGCACCGCTCGGCCAACGGGGCATCCTCGTGCTGGGCAGCGGCAACGTCGTGCACAATCTCGGCCGGCTCGACTGGGGCCGCCCCGAAGCCGCCTTCGACTGGGCCCGCCGCTTCGACGAGGCCGCCCTCACTCTGATGACGGGCACCCCCGGCGAGATCCTGGCCCTCGCCAAGCACCCCGACTTCGCCGCCGCCGTCCCGACACCGGACCACTTCATCCCGCTCCTCTACCTGGCGGGCGTGGCCGCGGCCAGCGGACGGGCGCCCGACGTCCTCACTCAGGGGTACGCCATGGGATCGCTCTCGATGACGTCATATGTGCTGGCCCCCGCTCATGTGCCGGCCCCCGCTCAGCCGTCGGTCCCGGACGACGACGCACCGGCTGCACCCCTACCCGATCCCGACCTGGTGCCACCCGACGAGACCAACATCTGAACTCCCGCACCTGCCACGGCTTTCGAGCCCAACCAGCAGCGCCCCGGCCGTCCCCTTGGCGCTAACTTCCGGCCCCATGGGGGAACAGTCGATGGCGCAGCCAAAGCCCTTTGCAGGCCGTATCTACCACCCGGCGGGCGAGGGGGTCCTGCACGGCCCGGGCTGCCGCGCCGAGGTGGCGTCGCTGGTCGCCCGGGTAGGGGCGACCCGTCCCTTCCTGGTGACCACGCCCTCGGTCGTCCGAGCCGGGCTGCCTGGCCAACTCGCCTCCCTCGACGTGGTCGGAACCTTCGACGGGTCCCGCGAGCACACCCCTGCACCGGTCGTACTGAAAGGCGCCGAGGCCGCCGGGGCGGCGCAAGCCGATTGCCTCGTCAGCCTGGGCGGTAGCTCGGTGGTCGATCTGACCAAGGGCATTGCCATGGTCCTGGCCGAGGGCGACAACCTCGGGCAGTTGCGTATGCGGCACGAGCCGGGCGGGGGCACCCATCGCCCCCGGCTGGAGGGCTCGAAGCTGCCGCACATCGCGGTGCCGACCACGTTGTCGGGTGCCGAGTTCACCGGGGCGGCCGGTATCACCGACCCGGAGATCGGCGAGAAGCAGCTCTACTCCGATCCCAAGCTCACCCCACGCTGGGTGGTCTTCGACCCAGAGCTCGCCCGGCACACGCCCGCCTCGCTCTGGGCGGGCACGGGCATGAAGCTGCTGGCGGACTGCCTCGAGGTCACCTGCTCGCGCCGGGGAACACCCTTGACGGAAGCATGCGCACTCGGGGCGCTCCGCCTGCTCGTCGACCACCTACCCCCGGCCACAGCCGACCCCGATGACCTGGACGCCCGTAGCTACTGCCAGTTCGCGGTGACGATGGCGCTTCCTCAGCTGGCGGCCGTTGGTGTCGGCCTTGTCGCTGCGTTTCGTCACCAGCTGGGCGGGGCGTTGGGCGTTCCCCACGGCGTGGCCTCCACCATCATGCTGCCCCACGTGCTGCGCTGGAACCTGCCGGTTGCCGACGAGCCCCTCGGGCGGGCGGCGACCGCGCTCGGCCTCGATGGCCCGGCCGCCCTCGTCGACCGGCTCGAAGCCCTCACCGACCAGCTGGGGCTGCCTCGCCGGCTTCGTGATGTCGACGTGGCCGAGAAGGACCTCGCCATGGTGGCGACCCATGCCCTGCACGACCCGTCGTCGACGTCGAACATCCGCCGTCCAGAGAGCGTCGACCAACTCGAAGGGCTGCTGGCGGCCGCCTGGTAGAGGCGGGCCGGCGCGCGAACCATCGCAGCACGGCCTTCTCAGGCGGCGACGTCGTCCGGCACGAGGATCGTCTTTCCCACCGTCGCCCGATGTTCGACAGCCCGGTGGGCTGCCGCCGCCTCCGCCAGCGGGAAGGGTTCGCCCACCAATGGCCTGAGCTGGCCCGACCCGGCCGCGTGCAGCGCCACCGTTTCCAGCTCACGAAGGCCACCGGGACGATTTCGCATGCGCGGCCCGACGGCAGCATCGGCCCTCAGGCCACGGGCATAGAGGTCTGCGCTGGAGAGCTCTGTCGGCTTGCCCGAGGACCAGCCGAACATCACGAAGCGACCGCCCGGGGCCAGCAGCTCGAAAACCTTCCGACCGGCGTCGCCGCCCACACCGTCGAACGCCACGGTGGCTCCCCGGCAGTCGAGGGCGTCGGCCACGGCTCCCGCCCAATCGGGCGCCGAATAGTCCACGGCAATGTCCGCCCCCAAGCGTCGGACCAGGTCGACCTTGGCCACGCCGCCGGCCAGGCCCACCACGGTGGCGCCTATGCCGTGCGCGGCCTGCACCAGCAGATTGCCGATGCCCCCGGCGGCGGCGGTGATCACCACGACGTCGCTCTCTTGCAGGTCCGCCACCTCGAGGATGCCCATCGTCGTGCGACCGGTTCCGATCATGGCGACAGCCACCTCGGACGACATGTCGGGTCCCAGCTCGGACAGGTCGTGGAGCGATTCCACCGGCGCCAGCGCTTGATCGGCATAGCCACCGCTCGCCATGCCGAGATGCGCCACCACCCGCCGCCCCAACCAGCCGGCATGGACGTCGGGCCCGATGGCATCGACGCGGCCGGCGACCTCGCGCCCCGGCACCATGGGCAGTTGCGGCGACGGAAACGGGCCACCCTCGACCCCTTTACGGATCATCGTGTCGACCAGGTGCACACCGGCCGCTTCGACCGCGATGCGAACCTGACCAGGCTCGCAAACCAGGTCCGGCAGACGCTCGTAGAGCAGGTTCTCGGCGGGTCCGAATTCGTGGAGTCGGATGGCGTGCATGGTCGGGACCGTAAGACTTCAAGTTCGCTTCAAGTCAAGCCCGGTCGTCCGGCGCGGCGGCATCGCCCGCGCCCGCACGTTGGCCGTCGCCCACCGGCGGCGCCGGGATGCCTTCCGCAGGGCGACGGAGCACACCGGCCGCCTCCAGCTTCGTCAACTCGTCAGCGCTGTAGCCGGCCTCGGCCAACACACTGCGACCGTGCTCTCCCACCAGCGGCGCCGGACGGCGAACTGACGCCGGGGTAGCCGAGAACCGGACCGGTGGCGGTATCACCCGATAGCGGCCCGCATGGGGGTGGTCGGTTTCGGGCAGGGCCTCCACCAGGTCCTCCAGCGAGGCGGCTCGGGTGGCCGGGATGCCCTCCCGCGCACAGAGCTCCAGCCACTCGTCGGTGGTGCGGTGGCGCAGGATGGCGGCGGCCTCCCGATACAGGCTGTCGCTGTTGGCCACTCGGGCCTCGCGGGTGGCCACCCGCTCGTCGCCCAGTAGATCTTCTCGCCCACCGGCCCGGAACAGGGCTTCGTAGTTCTCGAGTGTGTAGGGCAGCACGTTG
>JAXDQG010000429.1:0-4292 GCA_034667945.1 Acidimicrobiia bacterium
CTCCACCAGCCAAACGCCGTCGGGGTACCGCTCCACGGCGTCCGCCGCGGCCTGCAGGGCCAAACGTGTCTTTCCCGTTCCCCCGACCCCCGCGAGGGTGACCAGCCGGGAACCGCCCAGCAATTCGCCGACGTCCTCCAACTCGGACGCTCGCCCGACGAACCGAGTCAGCGCCACGGGCAGGTTGTGGCGATGGACGGGCGGTCTGTTTCTCACTTCGCCCACCAACCGCGCCAACTCGTCGCTCCGCCCATCAAGCTGGTCGCCCGCGGCCAATAGAATTCCCGGCTCCGGGGCAGGATTCTCGACCAAAGGCGACAGCTCACTCGTGGCCCGCAGGTGGGTGCCGTCGACCGCAACATCGCTTTCGAGGGCCGCGAAATCCGTCGACGGGTCGAGCCCCAACTCGTCTCGGAGCCAAGCCCGGTATTCGCTGGCGGCGCGAAGGGCCTCGCCCTGACGACCGCAGCGATGCAGCCCGGCCACCAGCGTCCGCCACGCCCGCTCCCGGCTCGGATGGTCCGCCGTGACCGCCCGGGCCTCGCTCACCGCCGCCTCGCTACGCCCCACCCCCAAGAGGACCTCGGCGCGGGCCTCGCGGGCATGCAGACGCAGCTCCTCCAGCCGCGCCGCCTCCACCTGCGCCCACCACTCCTCAGCGAACTCGGCGAAGGCGTCGCCCTGCCAGCAGCTCAGGGCGTCCTCCAACCCCGCGAGCGCTGCCTCGGGGCGCTCCGGAAGACAGGCGAACGCCTGCTCCAGGGCCGCCTCGAAGCGCTCCACGTCCGCCGCGCCCGCCTCCATGCACAGCCGGTAGCCGGGCGCAGCGGTCTCCACACGGACCGACGGCGGCAACAGCCGCCGCAGGCGCGAGACGTAGGTGTGCAACGACGCCGTCGCCGCCACGGGCGGGTCGTCGCCCCACAGCACCTCGACCAGTCGGTCGACGCTGAGCACCGCGCCCCGATTCGCCAGCAAGACCGCCAGCAGCCGCCGCGGCAGGGGCCCACCAACCCGCACCGACCGACCATCCACCTCGACGGAGACCGAGCCGAGAACCCTCACCGCCGGCTCCGACGCCGTCCACGTCACGGCGGCTCCCCCCACAACACGCCCGCATCCTTGCAGACCCCACCCGCCCACACCGTCGGGGTTTGCAAGTCGTTTGCAATCGCCCATCAAGGGCTGCGGCGCAGCATGCCGCATCAGCCGTCCAAACCGGACAGCGCCGCAATCCGGCCGGCACCAGCCTCGGCGCTCGCCTCACCCGCTGAAAGCTGGCCTCACCCGCTGAAAGCTCGCCTCACCCGCTGAAAGAAGGAAAACCGATGGTCATCGACTACACGACCCTCCTGGCCGGCCGATGAGTAAGCGCGAGCTCCCCGGACGCCAATCGTCACCGCTTCGAGAGGACGGAACAAGCATCATGCACGTACAAAGAGTCGCTCCTCGCCATCGTGGTGCTGGTGCTCGCCATGCCTGCACTCGCCGGAGCCAGAGAGGACCACCAGGCGACGCAGTGCAGTGCCACCCTGCTCGCCTCCGGGCTCAGCGGCACAATCGGCGGCACCATCGCTGGCAGCTACCGGCAGACCGCGGCAGCCGCGTCCCAGGGGCAGTTCTTGGACTTGCCTGACAGGTCGATCACCGCGCCCTGGGTCACCCAGCTCTGCTTCGCGGAGCTCCACTGGGCGATCTCCGATCCCTCGACGGCGTAGGCGTCGGCGTTGCCGTTCAGGTTGAACTTCACGCCGGGAAGCAGCCACGGGTGGGTCATATCTATTGCTCGAAGAGCGGTGATGAAGTTCGTCCGGGTGAGACCGCCGTCGAGTTCACCGCCGATCTTGAGTCCCTGAGCGATGCCCCAGAAGTAGAACATGCCGCTGCCGAAGGATGCCGACTTGGTGTGATCGAAGCCGGCTTGGTCGACGATCTGGCGGGCGTAGAGGACGAAGGGGTCGTTGTCGTACGCCGGCGAGTTCAGATCCTTTTGGCCGCCGCCGACGATCCACCACCCGTCAGACGCGTCGCCGACCTTGTCCTTGCCGACGAAGCTCGTTGCCTTGCACACGCCGGACAGGAACTTGTACTTCGTCTGTTCCTTCATGCCGTTCTCCGCGGCCTCGATCGTCACCTGGGAACAGGGTGTGCCGACCACGGCGCCGATGAACACGTTCGGGTTGTGGGCAGCCAGTGTGGTCATCGGGTCCTTCACCGAAGCCGCGGTCGGCTCGATCTTCTCCGTCAGGTACTCGATGTCCGCCTTGTGAGCGGATTGGGCCAGGTAGGCGCGAAAACCGCTGTCGTACGCCGTCCCGAAGTCATTCGTGGTGATCAGCGCCGCGACCTTGGCCTTGCCGCCGAACTCCGCCAGGTGCTGCTCGATGAACGAGCCCCACAGCACCGCTTCGGTGTTGTAGGCCAGGAACGACGTGGTCGTCCACGGATGGTTCACCGGGTCGCCAAGTCCCGGGTGCCCAGCTTCGGTCATAGGCTGCGGAATGCACCGTTGATTCAGCTTGTCATATGTCTTCAGCGACGCCGCCGACTGCTGAGTGGTCATGGCGAAGACCTTCTCCGAGTCGATGAGCTCGTCAACGAGAGGAATGGCACGCGACGCGTCATAACCGTCGTCTCGCATGACCACATTGACGTTGCGTGTCTTGCCGCTGGAATCCTTGAAGAATCCCTGCTTGCTGTACGCCTTCATGAGCACATCGCCGCCCCGCAGGATGTTACCGTAATCAGCCTGTGGACCCGACAACGCTCCCGTAATTCCAACCTTCACGTCAGTATCGGTCAGGCCCTCGGTATCGCTCCAACCGGCTGGGCACTTTGAGAGATCGATCTTGAAGCCCTCGGGACCGGTGACCGACTTTCCATCAGCGCTCTTGCCCCAATGGTTGTCCTTGATCTTCTTGACGATGTCGGCCCGCTGTTTGGTCCACAGCGCCTCCCACCCGTCCATCGACGTGGGCTGCTGCACAGGGGACCCGCCACCGGCAGACGTGGACGACCCCGCGGCGTTCTCAATCCCCGCTTTCACACCCGGATCCACCGTCGCAGCTGTCGACCCGCCACCGCTGCTGCCGCACGCCGCGGCAAGCAACGAGACCGCAACCGCGACGCTCGCACCAATCGCGCCTACTCGTCGCGTCATCCTGGCCCCGTTTCGTCGTCGACCGGCCCAACGCTTGTCGGTCCGAACGTCTCCCCCAACATTGCGTATGCACCCTAGCTGCCTAAAAGAGCGCGCCGGGGTCGCACTCGCGGCGTCGAACGATCACTCCTTTGGAGAACGAGCTCACCGATTTGAGCATGGATCACCCAGGAGGAGACTTCATCTACGTGTACGGAGAACGTCGAGCTGCATGCAAGCGGTGCGATTTCATAAAACAAGATTCGCACCACGAGTCGCAGCGCTAACCATCTTCGCCGTCGCCACCCGGCCGAGAGCGGCTGCTTCGCACGCGGCCTGCGGCCACCGCCACCGCGGTCAGGCTCGACGCTCGGCGTATTCCGCGCCAGCAGGTGAGGCGGTCATGCGCCGTTGTCTGCCGCGCGGTAGAGCAACCTCCGCAAGCCGGTGCGTTGAAACGGCTGCCATTCGCCCTCGGGCTGCGCCAGGCGGTCGGCGATCACGTAGAGGACGCGTGGGTTGTGCAGCAAGCCGATGTGGCTGCCGGGCACCTCGATGTTCTCCGAGTGTGGATGGTGGTCGTCGACACAGCACCACCACGACGCCACGCCATCGGTCCGGCTGAACATGGCCGTCGACGGCACGGGTGGGGGCTCGTTCATCTGTTGCAGGAACGAGGTGGGGATGGAGTCGACCCGGGTGCCGGTCATGGTCTCGTACATGGGCCAGACATAGTTGGCTTTCATGTCACCGGCGAACGGGCTGCCCACGGTGATGACGGAGCGGACCATCTCCGGGGCGCTGCGGGCGATCTCCCGGGCATAGATGCCGCCCAGACTGTGGCCGACCAGGCTGACCTTCCCGCCCGCCTCCGTGTACACCTCCCGCAGGCGGGACACAGCCACCGTCGTGAGCTGATGCAGCCCGAGGATCTCTCGGCGGGCCCACTTGTGCGCCACATAGCCGCGCGTGCCCAAGTAAGCGCGTAGCACGGTGGCGAAGGTGTCACCGGCCCCGAACGGAGGGATCACGATGACGTGGTGGCCATCGCCCTTGGGAGCGGCGAGAAGTAGGGGTGCGGCGGGCAGAAGGGTCGCGGCCTCGAACACCGCGCGAGCCTCTGCCAGCATCAACAGCGGGTTTGGCAGCCGAC
>JAXDQG010000430.1:0-3061 GCA_034667945.1 Acidimicrobiia bacterium
GGGCCTTCGAGCAGTTCCTGGCCGACGGCTATCGGCAGCTGCCTCGCGTGCTCGCGCCGGTGCTCGTTGCCTACGGGGGCAAGTCCGCAGACCTGGCCGGACAGTGGGCGCCCCGGATCGCCGAGGCACTGCCGGCCGGCACGGCGGAGTGTTTCGAGCCCGACGGGCACTTCGGTCCGTTCGCCGACGTCGAGCGCACCGCGGCGTCTGTGCGCAACTGGTTCCTGGGCGGCTGACCGGGCCGCCGCCCAATCGGGCGCCGATTGACCGGGCGCCGATTGACCGGGCGCCGATTGACCGGGCTCCGACCCGGCGGCTCGCGAGACGACCGAGCGAGACCTACGCGCTCGTCGACCCCCCACTGACGGCTTCCTGCAGCCGGCCGAGTCGTCGGTCCCAGTCGGCCCCGGTGCGCACCAGCCACTCGGCCGCGTCGCCCAGGGGTGCGGGGTGGGCCGACCACCGCACCTCGCGGCCCTGGCGCGAGCAACGAGCCAGATCGGCGTGGGCCAGGACCTGCAGGTGCTTCACCACGGCCTGGCGGGTGATGGGCAGCGGCTGCGCCAAGTCGGTCGCCGTAGCGGCTCCCTGCTCGAGGAGTGTGGTCAGAAGCGCTCGCCGGGTGGGGTCTGCCAGGGCCCCGAAGACACCGTCGAGCGTCACGCCCGAACGAGGCTCGTCGTGGCGAGCCACAGCCGCAACCCGGCGGTGGGGGCCACAGTGGCTTCGGGAGACACTGCGAACGTGCTGGCTACGACTTCCGCCCGAAGGGTCAGCGATCCCGCCACCGAGGCCTGGATGGTGGCCACCGGCTCGGTGACCCGGGTTTCGGTGACGACAACGGTCGTACGGGCATCACCGGGCACGAGGGTGAGCTCGACGTGGCTGGCGTCCCGGGCATCGTCCTCCCGCCACCAGCGGAAGGCCACCCGGGTCTGCGGTTCGACGACCTCGATCTCGACGCCTCGCGCGACGCCGTCCTCCACGACCCGGCCGCCGCCCCCGGGTCGAACGTCCACCTCGGCATCGTCGGTCAGCCAGCGAGCCCAGCCCTCAGGCTGGGCGAGCAGTGGCCAGACCTCTTCGGAGGGAGCGTCCAGGTGGATGCGCCGCGTAAACGTCGTCATGCAACCAGAGTGTTGCACATGGCGACCGTGGATTGCTACGGTGACAGGGTGCAACCGAAGGGTTGCACCTAGACAGGCAACCAACTCGCCTCGGGAGGCGCCGTGATCGTTCCGACCGTCATCGAGACCAATTCGCGGGGTGAGCGGGCATTCGACATCTACTCGCGACTGCTGGCGCACCGCATTGTGTTCCTGGGCAGCCCCATCGACGACAACGTCGCCAACCTGGTCGTGGCGCAGCTGCTGCATCTCGACGCCGAGGATGCCGACCGGGACATCGCCCTCTACATCAACTCGCCCGGCGGGGACATGACCGGACTGTTCGCCATCTACGACACGATGAGCTTCGTGGCCAGCGACGTCGCCACTGTTTGCGTGGGGCAGGCGTGCTCCGCCGCGGCGGTGCTCCTGGCCGCCGGCACGTCGGGCAAGCGGTTCACGCTGCCCAACGCCCGGGTGTTGATCCACCAGCCACATGGCGGCGTGCAGGGTCAGTCGAGCGATCTCGAACGAGCCGTCGCCGAAATGGTGGAGATGCGGGAGCGCATGGTGAACATCCTCGTCGAGGCGACGGGCCAGCCGCGTGAGCGGATCGTTGCCGACATCGATCGGGATTACATCCTCCGGGCTGAGGCCGCGGTGGAGTACGGCCTGGTGGATCACGTCATCGAGGAACGGGTGCCCAATCGGGCCGGCTTCCAGCCGATCCGCGCCACCGCGTAGCCGCCGGCGCTGTGCCCTCCAGGCCTCGCATTCGGGCACAAGAGGCGGGAGCTAAGGTCCCAGCCCGTGATCGGGCGCCGGGAGGAGATCGGGTTGGGCGAGGGCCGCGTGCTGCACGTGGCCTTGCCCGACGGATACGACGAGGGCGACGCCGCCTACCCACTCATCCTCTGTCTGGACGCCCAGTGGATGTTCGGCACGCTGTGCGATTCCTCGCTGAACCTCGGCCTGGCCCGTCTCATGCCACGGGCAGTCATCCTTGGCGTGGGCTGGCAGGAGAGCACGGCCAAGGGCACCCTTCGGCGCCGGGGCGAGGCCTACACACCCACCGTGGGCGAGTTCCCCGAGCGCGTGGCGCCTCGGTCGCTGGGCCAACAGCCTTCCGGTGGGGCGGCCCGTTTCCTGTCCTCGCTGGTCGACGATGTGCTGCCCCTCAGCCACGAGCGCTACCGGCTCCGCGCCGACGACCGCACCTTCGTCGGACACTCGCTGTCGGCACTGTTCGGGCTGTACACGCTGTTCAACCGACCGGAGACCTTCCAGCGCTACCTGCTGGCCAGTCCCTCGATCTGGTGGGACGACAGGGTCATTCTCCAGGCGGAGTCCGCCTTCGCCGAGCGCTCCACCGACCTGGCAGCCCGGGTGTTCCTGTCCGTCGGTGCCGACGAAGAGCAGCCTGGATTCTTCCCGATGGTCCAGAACGCCCGCCTATTGGTCTCGCAGCTGGAAGGCCGCCATTACCCGAGCCTGCAACTCACGATGACGCTGCTGGAGGGGGAGATCCATTACTCGACCATCCCGGCGGCGATCAGCCGGGGGTTGCGCACGCTGTTTCACGACTAGGCGACGCCAAGGCTCGCCGTGGCGGGCGGACGTCAGCCCGGCAAGCTCGGCACCCGGTGCGTGCCCCACGGGCCGACAACGCGCTCGGCCGCCCGAGCAACGCGCAGGACCGTCGATTCGTCGAATGGTCGCCCGATCACCTGGGTGCCGATGGGTAGCCCGGCTCGGTCGAAGCCGGTGCACACCGATGCCGCCGGCAGGCCGGTGAGGTTGGCGGGCCCGCTCGGCCGGACGTAGGGATCCATGAGCGGGGCGCTCACGCCGCCGCCATAGTCGACCTCGGTGGCGCCCACCGGGGCGGCCGTGGCGGCGGTCGTCGGCGCCATGAGCACGTCGATGTCCTCGAACATCGCCTTCCATGCTTGTTG
>JAXDQG010000431.1:0-8788 GCA_034667945.1 Acidimicrobiia bacterium
GATCTGGACGATCTCGTCGATGAACAGAAAAGGTGCGCGGTGGGGCAGGATTTCCTCGGGTTTGGGAAGCGTCATCCCAGGGCGTCGATCAGGCGGGTCGGCGTGTCCTTGGGTGAGATGCCGTACCAGGCGTGCTCGATCTTTCCGTTCTCGTCGATAAGAAAGGCCGAGCGGATGATGCCCTGCGTCACCTTGCCGTACATCTTCTTCTCGCCGAACGCGCCATAGGCCTTGGCGATCGCCCGATCGGGGTCGGATAGCAACGGAAATCCCAGGCCGTACTTGGTGTCGAAACGGGCTTGAGCAGCCGGCTTGTCCGGGCTGATGCCGAAGATCGACGTGTCCCCTACTTGACCCAGAACGTCCCGCAGTCCGCACGCCTGGGTAGTGCAACCGGGCGTGTCCGCCTTGGGATAGAAGTACACCAGCACCTTGTGCCCCCGCTGCGCGGAAAGGCCGACCGGGTTGTTCTGCTGGTCGAGCAATTCGAAGTCGGGCGCCTCGGCACCCTCTACCAGGCGGGAGGCCGGTCCGCTGTCCGCGGTACCGGAACCCGTCACTTGACGGCGGCCTTGAGCTTCGAGCCTGCCGAGACCTTCACGGCCTTTGAGGCCGGCAACTTGATGCGCTCGCCGGTCGCAGGATTGCGGGCCTCACGGGCGCCGCGGTCCACTCGCTTGAACGACACGAACCCGGGAATCGTGACTTCGCCATCACCGGACGACAGTTCGTCGGTGACGACGTCGACGAACGCCTTCAGCACCTCGTCGGCCTCGTTTTTCCGCAGATTCGCCCGCTCGGCGAGGGCGCTGACTAGTTCGGTCTTGTTCATGTGACCAAGGTCAGTGGACGGAGGCCCCCAAAGTCAAGCATTTCGGCAGGTCACGTAGGGCCAATTCGATTCATCATGGCGTCGGCGGCGTGCTCGAAGTAGCCAAGCACGACTTCCTCGACCTCCGCCGGCAGGCTGGACGCCTTCACCGCGCCGGTCATGTGCACCAGCCATCGGTCGCGCTGCTCTACCCCTATGGGGTATGGCGCGTGCCTCATGCGCAGCCGGGGATGACCCCGCTGTCGTGAGTAGTCGCCCGGTCCGCCCCAGTACTGGATCAGGAAGCCGGTCAGCCGGCTTCGAGCACCCTGAAGGTCTTGCTCCGGGTAGAGCGGCCGGAGCACCGGGTCGGCAGCAACGCCCGCGTAGAAGCGGTCCACCAGCTGTTCGAACCACGCCGGGCCGCCGACGAATTCATACAGCGTGACCTGGACTTCCGCAGGCTCGCCGGCCTCACCACGGACCTGCTGCTCGGGCCGGGGCTCAGCCACTGACCTGCCGCTCGCCGCCTACCCCGGTGTAGCGAGAAGGTGGCGTGCCCCAGCGTCGCGACTGCCACTGCGGATCTCGGGCGTGGGCATGGAAGTGCGAGGGGATCTGACGCATGACCCGGTCGATGGACCACCCCTCGGGACCGAAGCGCGAGATGGCGGCGGCACTCAGCCGCTCGAGCATGTGCTCGACCTCCTCCGGCGACGGACCGGTCCCGTGCTGCTTCCAGACCACCATCGGCGTCTCGCACACCTCGCAGTCGGCCACCCAGCAGATGTCGTCCTCGTCGTACCAGTGCGTGAAGCGAGCGGCCTCGCACAACTCGCAATCAAGCCGACGTTCAGCCACGGGCACCGTCCAAGGCGGCCCGCACCGAGCCGACGAACGCCGCCGCCCCTTCCGGTCCGCCGCCCGCCAGCAAGCGCCGCACCAGGGCCGAGCCGATCACGACCCCGTCAGCCACCTGGCACACCTCCATCGCCTGGTCGGCATCGGAAACCCCGACGCCGACCAGCACCGGCTTGTCGGTCACGGCCTTGAGCCGTGCGGCCAGCGCAGTCGCCGTGGAAGCCAACGACGCCCGCTCGCCGGTGACGCCCAGCAACCCCACCGAGTACACGAAGCCGCGCGAGCGCGCACACACCAGCGGCAGGCGCTCATCGGGGGCGGTGGGTGCAGCCAGCATCACCGTGGCCACACCGGCCTCATCGGCGGCCTCACACCACGGCCCCGCCTCTTCCAGCGGCAGGTCGGGGACGATGCAGCCGGCCACGCCCGCCTCGCGCAACGAGGAAGCGAACCGCTCGTGGCCCGCCCGGTAGACGAGGTTGTAATAGAGCATCACGATCACGGGAACACCGGCGTCGATGCTGGCCAGCTCTCGGAGCAGGTCGGGCGGATTGGCGCCTCGGGCCAAGGCCCGGGCGGACGCCTCCTGGATGACTGGCCCATCCATCACCGGGTCGGAGAACGGGATGCCCACCTCGACGGCGTCGGCGCCGGCATCAGCCACCGCTCGCACGACCTCGGTCCATTGCCCGTCGAGACCGGCGGTCACGTACGGCACCAACAGCTTCCGGCCCTGGTCGCGGCGTACCCGGAGGTGGTTCTCCAGGGACTCGACGCCCGCTGGTTCGACACCCTTGGCACTCGCCGCACCGACAGGTTGGCCGCGGGAGACAAGCGGTGCCGTCATCGACCGGCCACCCGATCGCCCTCGAGGATCTCCTGCACCTGGGCCACGTCCTTGTCACCCCGACCCGACAAGTTGACCAGCACCGTCCTGCCTCGCAACGCCTGGCGCTCGCGGAACACCCAGGCCAGCGCGTGCGCCGGCTCCAGCGCCGGGATGATGCCCTCGGTGCGGGCCAGCAGCTGGAACGCGTCGAGCACCTCAGCGTCATTGACGCTCGGGTAGGTCGCCCGGCCGATGTCATGGAGATGAGCGTGCTCCGGCCCGACACCGGGATAGTCGAGACCCGCGGAGACGGATTCTGCCTCTTGGACTTGCCCGAACTCGTCCTGCATCAGATAGCTGTGCATCCCGTGCACCACACCCGGCACGCCTCGGCCCACGGCCGCTCCACCAGCCGGCTCGACCCCCACCAGCTGCACATCCGGCAGCTCGGCGAAGCCGGAGAAGATGCCGATGGCATTGGAGCCGCCGCCCACGCAGGCCACTACGACATCCGGGTCGCCGCCCGTCAGGTCACGGCATTGCTCGCGGGCCTCGTCGCCCAGCACCCGGTGGAACTCACGGACCATGAACGGGTACGGATGCGGCCCCATCACCGAGCCGAGGCAGTAGTGGGCCTTCTCGACATCGGCGACCCAGGCGCGCAGGGCGTCGTTCACCGCGTCCTTGAGTGTGCGCGACCCAGACACAGCGGGCACCACCTCGGCCCCGAGCAGGCGCATGCGGAACACGTTGAGGGCTTGGCGGTCCATGTCGACCTCGCCCATGTAGACAATGCATTCCATCTGCATCAGCGCCGCGGCTGTGGCGGTGGCCACACCGTGCTGGCCGGCGCCCGTCTCGGCGATCAGCCGGGTCTTGCCCATGCGCTTGGCCAACAGGGCCTGACCCAGCACGTTGTTGATCTTGTGGCTGCCCGTGTGGTTGAGATCCTCACGCTTGAGCAGCAGGCGGAAACCGAGCTCCCCCGACAGGCGACGGCAGTCGTAGAGCAGCGACGGCCGGCCCGCGTAGGTGCGTAGGAGACCATCGAACTCGGATCGGAAACCGTCATCTGCCCACGCCTCCCGGAACGCGGCTTCGAGCTCCTGGCAGGCCGGCACCAGCGTTTCGGGCACGAAGCGACCGCCGAATCGGCCGAAACGCCCGGAGGTGCTGGGGTCACCCATCACTGCGGTCATAGGCGCCAGCCTGTCCCCGGGGGGCTGGTCTCGGCCAGTCGATAGTTCCTCAGCCGGCCGAGCGAGCTGCTCAGTGCTCTTGGGCCCAGTCGAAGGGACCCGGTCGACTGGAGTG
This sequence comes from Acidimicrobiia bacterium, assembly GCA_034667945.1. Taxonomy (GTDB): domain Bacteria; phylum Actinomycetota; class Acidimicrobiia; order Acidimicrobiales; family CAIXPF01; genus JAXDQG01. Next base: position 3,816 of record JAXDQG010000431.1, read on the forward strand.
ATACGCCCCCGGCTCGGCATCCCGGGCGGCGGCGATGAAGGCCCGCAGGCGGACCGGATCCTTCCGGCCCGGCGCGTCCTCGACCCCGGAGGACACGTCGACGCCCCACGGCTGCACCCTGGTGATGGCGTCACCGACGTTCTGCGCGTTCAGGCCTCCCGCCAGAATGACCCGACGGTTGGTGGGCGCCCCCTCGGCGAGCGACCAGTCGAAAACCTGGCCCGAGCCGGGCATGGGCGAGTCGATCAGCACGGCGTCAGCCCCGTAGTCGTCGACGATGTCGAGCGCCGGGTCACCGGCGGGGAAGGCCTTGATCACGACGGGGACGCGGGCCGAGACCCAACGGGTGTCCTCGACCGTCTCGTGTCCGTGCAATTGCGCACCCCGGAGCCCGATCCGGTGACAGATCTCGACCACCCGCTTGACCGACTCGTTGCGGAACACCCCGATGCTGAGGATCTCCGGCGGAAGCCGCCGGACGATGTCGTAGGCCAGTACCGGTGGGATCTGGCGGGACGACGGCGCAAAGACGAAGCCCACGGCATCGGCCCCGAGAGCCGCTGCCAGCAGGGCATCCTCTTCGTTGGTGATCCCGCAGATCTTCACCCACATGCTGCGCCGAGGCTACCGCGCCCGCCTGCGGCAACTGCTCAACCGCCCCGGTCCGACAACCGCCACCACGTGCTGCTCAGTCGGTCAGCACTCCCCGGAGGTAGTCGTCGTAGGCGGCCAGGTCCAGCAGGCCATGGCCGCTGAAGTTGAACAGGATGACCTTCTCGTCGCCCGTGTCCCGGGCAGCCAGCGCCTCGTCGACCACTGCTCGGATGCCATGGGCCGTCTCGGGCGCCGCCACCTTGCCCTCGGTGCGGGCGAACAGCACGGCCGCGTCGAACACCTTGCCCTGCGGGTACGCCACGGCCTCCATGCGACCGTCCTTCACCAGCCTGGAGATGATGGGCGCGTCGCCGTGGTAACGCAGGCCGCCGGCGTGGATGGGCGGCGGGACGAAGTCGTGGCCGAGGGTGTACATGGCCAACAGCGGCGTCATGCCGCCGGTGTCGCCGAAGTCGTACTCGAAGCGACCCTCGGTCAGTGTCGGACACGACGACGGCTCGACGGCCATCATCCGCACGCTGCGGTCCTCGTAGAACGGCAGCGCCAGGCCAGCCAGGTTCGAGCCGCCACCGCAGGGGGCGATCACCACATCGGGCAGCCGCTCCCCCGCCTGTTGCAGCTGCTCACGAGCCTCGAGGCCGATGATGGTCTGGTGCAGCAGCACGTGGTTGAGCACCGAGCCCAGCGCGTAGTGAGTGTCGTCCCGCTGGACCGCGTCGCGCACCGCGTCGGTGATCGCCGAGCCCAAGGACCCCGGATGGTCGGGCTGGTCGACCGGCGAGGGCACAACCCGACCGTTCCAGGTCTCCATCAGCACTCGGCGGTAGGGCTTCGATTCGTAGCTGGTGCGCACCATGTACACCAGGCACTCCAGGTCGAACTGGGCACAAGCGAACGACAGGGCGGTGCCCCACTGCCCGGCGCCGGTCTCGGTCGTCAGCCGGGCGATACCTTCCATCTTGTTGAAGAATGCCTGCGGCACTGCGGTGTTCGGCTTGTGCGAGCCCGCCGGTGAAACCGATTCGTCCTTGAAGTAGATCCGTGCCGGCGTCTCCAGCGCCCGCTCCAGGCGCACGGCCCGCTGCAGCGGCGTCGGTCGCCACAGCCGCAGGATGTCCAGGACCTCGCCCGGAATGTCGACCCAGGGCTCGGTCGACACTTCCTGGAGGATCAGACCCATGGGGAACAGCGGCGCCAGGTCGTCCGGGCCAACCGGCAGGCGCGTACCCGGATGCAGCGGCGGATCCAGCGGGATGTCGAGCCGCGGCAGCACGTTGTACCAGGCCGACGGGATATCGGCCGGGGGCAGGGTCCAGCGGGTCATGGTCAAGCTCCTTGTCGTGGAACGCGGAGGGAGGCGACTGCTGACGTCGGGTCGCCGGAGCGGACCAGCGTCTCGCCGACCAGCAGGGCGTGATAACCAGCAGAGGCCAGCGTCTCGGCGTCGCCGAGCCCGGTGATGCCCGACTCGGCCACCTTGACCACACCGTCGGGGATGAGCGGGGCCATGCGCACCGCTCGGGCCGTGTCCACCTGGAAGGTGACGAGGTCTCGCTGGTTGACCCCGATCATGGAGGGCTCGACGCGCATGGCTCGTTCGAGCTCGCGCTCGTCATGGATCTCGACCAGCACATCCAGCAACAACTCTCGGGCCAGGTGCTGGAGGCGGGCCAGCTCGTCGTCGGACAGCGCGGCCGCGATCAACAGCACGCAGTCGGCACCCATCAGCCGGGCATCCACCACGTCGAGCTCGCACACGGTGAAGTCCTTACGCAGGACCGGCAGGCCGGAGGCGTCACGGGCCTCGGCCAGGTCGGCCGGGGAGCCGCCGAAGAAGTCCTCGTCGGTGAGAACGGAGAGACAGGCGGCGCCGCCGGCGGCGTAGGCCCGGGCCATCTCCGCCGGGTCGAGATCTATGTTGAGATCGCCCTTCGAGGGAGATCGGCGCTTGACCTCTGCGATCACGGCCATGCGGTCACTTCGCGCCAGCTCGGCGCCGAAGGCCCGCGGGGCCGGCAGCGCAGACGCCTGCGCCTGCAGAGGTCCGAGTGCGCGGTCGTCACGCGCCGCGGCCGCCCGGTGGGCGGCCACGATGCGGTCGAGATACGTGCCGGAAGAGGCCACATCAAGTGCCGGGAGCGATCGAGCCGGGAGCGATCCCGCCGGGAGCAATCCCGCCGGCGATCCTGCCGGGGACGATGAGGTCAGATCTCGATGCCCTTGGCCGACAGCGGCTGCAGGAAGGTGAGCTCCATCCGCCCGGCAAGGATGTCCTTCAGCTGGCGACCCACTGCCTTCATGGTGTCGCTGGAGCCGTGCGAGTTCAGCGAGTCCTGGTCCTGGTACAGCTCGTAGAAGTAGAGGACATTGGGGTCCTTGGCATCGGCGTGGAGGGCGTAGACCAGGGTCCCGGGCTCATTGGCCTTCACGTGGTCGAACATCTGCCCGAAAGCGGCGACGGCCTCGTCGCGCTTGCCGTCCTGGCAGGTGAGCTTGGCGATCAGAGCGGGTTTTGCCATGCCGGCGACGATACTCCGAGAGGCCCGAGCGGATGCGACCTCGCCCCGCCACCAGGGTGCGAGCGTCCGGGAGACCGATCCGCTGGCGGACGTTTCCCCCGCTGATCAGGCACACTGCGAGAATGAACGTGCGGGGGCCCGTGGTCGTGGTCATCGAGGACGATCCCGCCATCGCCGACCTGGTCGAGATGTACCTGCGCCGAGACGGCTATCAGGTGCACCAGGCCTCCGATGGCGATCGCGGCCTCGAGGTCATCCGGACCCGGCGACCGGCGCTCATCATTTTGGACGTGGGCCTGCCCGGCGGCCGGGACGGGATCGACCTGTGCAAGTCGGTCCGCAGCAGCTCCGACGTGCCCATCATCATGCTCACCGCCCGCGACAGCGAGGTCGACCGGGTGCTCGGTCTGGAGATGGGCGCCGACGACTACGTCGTCAAGCCGTTCTCGCCGCGCGAGCTGATGGTCCGGGTGAAGAACCTCCTCCGCCGGGCAGCGGGCCCCGGCGCTGCCCCCAGCCGGGTGATCGCCCTGCCCGGCCGGGTGGAGGTGGACTTTCCCCGCCGGGAGGCACGAGTCGACGGCGCGGCCGTGGCACTGGCCACCCGTGAGTACGACCTGTTGGCCTACCTGGCGGAACATCGCGGCCTGGCGCTTTCTCGCCGCCAGCTGCTGGACGGCGTGTGGGGTGTCGACTGGATCGGCGACGAGCGCACCGTCGATGTCCACGTGCGCCAACTGCGGCGCAAGCTCGGTGACGGCTTCGAGCTGGCGACCGTGTGGGGCGTCGGCTATCGGCTGGAATGATGGCTGAACTGATGGCTGAACTGATGGCTGGCAGCCCAGACGGCCGCGCGGTCCGACGGTCTCGGCCGTCGTCCAGGGAGGAAGCACCGTGACCCGCCGCATCACGCTCGCCATGGTGGCTGTGGTGGCGGCGACACTGGCCATCGCCGGCGTCATGACTTTCGCGCTCACGCAGGCCCGGGCATCCAGGGCCACCGAGACCAGCCTGGTTCGACAGCTCCAGGGACTCGAGCTCAGCGAGGGTCTGCTGCAGCAGTTCCTCGACCGCATACAGGCCCGCCAAGCCCTCCGCCAGGGGCGCACCACCACGACGACCACGCCACCGGCCGCGGCCGGCAACTCCCGCCTGCTCGACAGCGACGGCTGCCCGGTCCGGCCGCTCCGCCAGGCGCTGCAGGTGCGCGAGGCCGAGTGCGTGCTCGTCGATCCGAACGGAGGGGTGCGCGTCAACGAGGGCTATGCCGTATCGGGGACCCTTCCCACGCGGCTGGACAGCTCCGCCCTCGAGGCGGGGACGGTGCTGCACGGTGTGCGGAACGGCACAGCCTGGGCTGCCAAGGCGGTGCTCACCCAGCCCCGGGCCGGCACGACCGATCTGCCGGTGATGATCCTGGCCAGAGACGTCACCTCGCAGCTGGCGCCGGTGCGCCGTTGGCTGATCCTCGCCGCGGTGCTGACCTTGGGCTCCGGCATCGTGGTCGCCGTGTGGCTCGGACGTCGGCTGGCGCGACCGTTGACGGCCGCCCAGGTCACGACCAGCCGCATCGCCGCCGGCGATCTCAGCGCCCGGCTGCCGGAGGACCAAGGGACCGACGAGCTCGCCGGGTTGGCGCGTTCCATCAACGCAATGGCCGCCTCGCTCGAGCGGTCACGCGGCATGGAGCAGCAGTTCCTGCTCTCGGTCTCACACGACCTGCGCACGCCGCTCACATCGATACAGGGCTACGCCGAGGCGCTGGCCGACGGCACCCTGGACGACGTCGGCCGCGGAGCTGCGGTCATCCGGCAGGAGGCAGCCCGGCTCGAACGGTTG
>JAXDQG010000432.1:0-5420 GCA_034667945.1 Acidimicrobiia bacterium
AGAAGCCGACCCGGAGACCCGGGTGCTTGTCCAACACACCCGAGGCGATGATCTCCATCACCGATGCCATCTGCTCGAACGGATGGCACACCATGTGCACGAAGAACTGATTCGCATAGCGGGTCCGCGCGAAGCTCGGCATCTTCGAGCCGAAACTCCCGTGGATCCCCACGAAAAGGTTGGCGTACTCGGCCGCAGACCACACGCGGTCCATCTCGTCGGAGTACAGCTCGAGACCGTTGTAGCGCTCGGGCCGGAAGGTGAGGCCCGACAGACCCAGCCCAGCCACCCGCTCGATCTCCTCGACCGCCTCGTCGACCGACTGCAGCGGCGTCACGGCAACCCCGAAGAGCCGGCTGCGATCCTCGGACACGAAGTCCGCCATCCAGTTGTTGTACGCACGGGCCGAGGCCGCGGCCACCCTCCCGTCGGTCACCTCGCCGGACAGCAGGTACAACGAAGGGAAGAACACGGCGTGGTCCAACCCCTCCTCGTCCATCACCTTCAGCCGGGCCGCAGGGTCGTAGCTGCCAGGCAGGATGTCGTTCCAGGTCACTTCCGGGTTGCCGTATTGGCCTGGGATGCAAGCCGGTGCCGGACTGTTCCCGGCATCCTTGCCGCCCGCGAACAGCATCTCCTTCCCTTCGCGGTTGCGGTCGACCTGGACGACCAGGTCCCGGTACTCCGGCTCGGCATAGGACTCCCACACCGACGGTGGTTCACAGATGTGGGCGTCACTGTCCCAGACGGCCACATGGTCGTTACCCGTGCTCGCCATGGCGCTCATCTTGCCACTTCGTCCCGTGTCCTGCGTCACGTCGTGCCATGGCCATCAGGACCTCCAACCACTGCGTCGACACCCCCAGACCGCACGTCCGAGCAGGCTGGCCGGTCCGGACGATCGGGTGGCGACCCGGGGCGGCCAACACGCGCAGCGCACCAGGCCTTACCCGGGTTAGATGTCACCCCGGGACTAGCGTGTGGCCCCTCATGGGGCAGGGTAAGTGGGTCGACGTGGACATCTGGCCGGGGCAACCATCACCGCTAGGGGCAACATTCGACGGCTCGGGCACGAACTTCGCGGTGTACTCAGAAGTCGCCGACCAGGTCGATCTGTGCCTCTTCGACGACGAAGGTGCGGAGACACGCATTCCCCTTCCCGACCGCACCGCCATGGTCTGGCATGGCTACGTCCCCGGTGTTGGCCACGGCCAGCGCTACGGCTTTCGGGTCCAGGGCCCCTACGAGCCCGAAAGGGGCCTCCGGTCGCTGCGCGCCAAGCTGCTGATCGACCCCTACGCCCGTGCTCTCGAAGGCGAGGTCGACGGCAAAGAAGCCTGCTTCGGGCACTTCTTCGCCGACCCCGAGGGCCCTCCCAACGACCTCGACAGCGCGCCCCACGTCCCCAGATCCATCGTCGTCAGTCCGTACTTCGACTGGACGGACGACCGATCGCCCCGCATCCCCTGGCGTGAGACGGTCATCTACGAGACCCACGTGAAGGGCTTCACCGCCCGCCATCCGGACATCCCCGAGGCGCTGCGCGGCACCTACGCCGGCCTGTCCCACCCGGCCGCCATCGAGTACCTGACGTCGCTGGGCGTGACCGCGGTCGAGCTCATGCCGGTCCACCAGTTCGTGCACGACGCCCACCTGCTCGACAAAGGCCTGCGCAATTACTGGGGCTACAACTCCATCGGCTACTTCGCGCCACACTCCGAGTACGCCGCAACCGGGCAGCGGGGCGAGCAGGTCAACGAGTTCAAGTCGATGGTGAAGGCCCTGCATCAGGCCGGCCTCGAGGTCATCTTGGACGTCGTCTACAACCACACCGCCGAGGGCAACCACCTCGGACCGCTGCTCTCGCTCAAGGGCCTCGACAATCCGGCTTACTACCGGTTGGTCCCCGACGACCCGCGGCACTACATGGATTACACGGGTACGGGCAACAGCCTGAACATGCGCCATCCGCAGGTGCTGCAGCTGGTGATGGACAGCCTGCGCTACTGGGTCACCGAGATGCACGTGGACGGGTTCCGCTTCGACCTGGCGTCCACGCTGGCCAGAGGCCTCCACGAGGTCGAGCGGCTCTCCGCCTTCTTCGATCTGATCCACCAGGACCCCGTCATCAACCGGGTGAAGCTGATCGCCGAGCCGTGGGACGTGGGCGAAGGTGGCTACCAGGTCGGCAACTTCCCGCAGCTCTGGTCGGAGTGGAACGGCAAGTATCGAGACAATGCCCGCGACTACTGGCGGGGCGAGGCGGCCACCCTGCCCGAGTTCGCCAACCGGCTCACCGGCTCGTCCGACCTCTATGAAAACGACGGGCGTCGACCATTCGCCTCGGTCAACTTCATCACCGCCCACGACGGCTTCACCCTGCGGGACCTGGTCTCCTACAACGAGAAGCACAACGAGGCCAACGGCGAGGACAACCGCGACGGCGAGTCGCACAACCGCTCGTGGAATTGTGGCGTCGAAGGCGAGACGGACGACCCCGACGTGCTGGAGCTGCGGCGCCGCCAGCAACGCAACTTCCTGGTCACCCTGTTCGTGTCCCAGGGCGTGCCCATGCTCTGTGGCGGGGACGAGCTCGGCCGCACGCAGGAGGGCAACAACAACGCCTACTGCCAGGACAACGAGCTGTCGTGGTTCGACTGGGAGAACATCGACGAAGACCTGCTCGACTTCACCCGCCGGCTGATTCGGCTCCGGCGGGAAGAGCCGGTGTTCCGCCGGGCCAACTGGTTCGCCGGTCGCCCTATGGGCCGCCACCCGACCGGCGAGGTGCTGCCCGATATCGGCTGGTTCTCACCCAGCGGTGAAGAGATGGAGGACGACCAGTGGGGTGACGGGTTCGCCCGCTCGTTGGCCGTCTTCCTGAACGGCCACGCCATGGCGGAGCGCGACGCCCGCGGCCAGCGGTTGACCGGCAACGACATCATGCTGCTGCTCAACGCCCACTACGAGCCGGTCTCGTTCACCCTCCCCGATGAGCGCTGGGGAGCGGAGTGGGTGGTCGAGATCGACACCGCGGCCGACGCCCGCGGGGAGCGGCCGGACCGGCACGGCACCCTTAAAGCCGAGGCCACCTTCGACGTCCCCGGCCGGTCCGTGCGGGTCCTGAGGGTGCTGGAGCCTACGGAGTGAGCGGCCGGCCCGGCCCGCCGCTCGCCACCTATCGCCTGCAACTCACGCCGGACTTCGGGTTCGACGACGCCGCCGAGATCGTCCCCTACCTGGCCAGTCTCGGGGTGAGTCACCTCTATGCCTCGCCCTTCCTGCAGGCGGCTCCCGGCTCGACGCACGGCTACGACGTCGTCGATCACAGCCGGCTGAACGAGGAGCTCGGCGGTGAGGCCGGCTATCGGCGGCTGCTCCAGGCGCTGCGCGAGCACCACCTAGGACTCGTGCCGGACATCGTGCCCAACCACATGGCCGTCGGGGTACCGCAGAACCGCTGGTGGTGGGACGTGCTGGAGAACGGGCCCGCCAGCCGGTTCGCCCCGCACTTCGACGTCGATTGGGATCCGCCCGAGTCGAAGCTGCGCGATCGCGTGTTGGTGCCGGTGCTCGGCGACCACTACGGCCGTGTGCTCGAGTCCGGCCAGCTACGCCTGACGCGCGAAGGTGCCACGTTCGTGGTCCAGTACGCCGAGCACCGCTTCCCCGTCGCCCCCCGCAGCCTCAACGACCTGTTGGCCGCGGCCGCCCGAGCGAGCGGGTCGGAGGTGCTTGCCTTCCTGGCCGATGCCCACGGCGCCCTGCCCCCCGCGACCACCCCCGACCAGGAGAGTCGCCAGCGCCGCCACCGCGACAAAGAGATTCTCCGCGCCCAGCTAGAACGTCTGTTGGCTGAAGACGCTTCGGTAGCGCCCGCGATCGATGCCGCCGTGGCGGCCGTCAATGCCGACGATGACCAGCTCGACGCCTTGCTGCAGCGCCAGAACTACCGGCTGGCCCACTGGCGGACCGCCTCCGAAGAGCTCGACTACCGACGGTTCTTCGACATCGCCACCTTGGCCGGCCTGCGGGTTGACGTCCCCGCCGTCTTCGACGAGGTGCACCGCTTGGTGATCGACGGCTATCGCCGGGGTGAGATCCAGGGCCTACGGATCGACCATCCGGACGGCCTGCTCGACCCGACCGGCTACCTGGAACGCCTGGCGAGCGCGGCGCCCGGCGCCTGGATCGTGGTCGAGAAGATCCTCGAGCACGGCGAGGAGCTTCCCCCCTGGCCGGTCGCCGGCACGACGGGTTACGACTTCGCCATCCGGGCCGACCAGTTGCTCGTCGATCCAGCGGGAGAAGGGCCGCTCACCGAGCTCTACGCCAGCTTCACGGGCGAGACTGCCTCGTTCCGCGAGGCGGTTGTGGAAAGCAAGCGCCAGGTTCTCCGGCGGGTGCTGGCGGCCGACCTCAACCGGCTGGTCGACAAGCTGTCCCGAGTGGTCGAGGAGCATCGGCGGTTTCGCGACTTCACCCGCCACGACCTGCGAGCGGCGCTCGAAGCGGTGGCGGTGCACTTCCCCGTCTACCGCACCTACCTACGCCCGGGTCACGAGCCGTCGTCCGACGACGTCCGACGGGTGGCCGAAGCCATCGGTGCCGCTCGGGAGGAGCGCACCGATCTCGATCCGGAGCTCTTCGATCTCCTGGCCGATGTCCTGCTGATGCGGATCGGCGGCCCCGAGGCGACCGACGTCGCCCTTCGTTTCCAGCAGTTCAGCAGTCCGGCGATGGCCAAGGGCGTCGAAGACACGGCCTTCTACCGCTACCACCGCCTGGTCTCGCTGAACGAGGTCGGTGGTGACCCGGGCACGTTCGGGATGGATGTCGCTGCGTTCCACGAGGCTGCGCTGCACACGGCCGAGCGGTGGCCGGCCACGATGCTGACCACGTCGACCCACGACACCAAACGCACCGAGGATGTGCGGGCCCGCCTGCATCTGTTGTCCGAGATCCCGAACACATGGGCCCGGGCAGTGCAGCGCTGGTCCGCCCACAACGAGCGACACCGCCGGGGTGACCTGCCCGATCGCAACCTGGAGTACCTGCTGTACCAGACGCTGGTGGGTGCCCATCCCCTGCCGCTCGAGCGGCTGCTGCCCTACCTCGAGAAGGCCACGCGAGAGGCCAAGCGGCATACGTCGTGGACGGACCCCGACCCCGCCTACGACGCGGCCGTGCGGGGCTTCGCCGAGCACCTGCTCGGAGACCAGGAGTTTGTCGACGACCTGGCCGCATTCGTGGCGCCACTGGTCTGGCCTGGTCGGGTCAACAGCCTGGCGCTCGCGCTGTTGAAGCTGACGTCCCCGGGGGTTCCGGATCTCTACCAGGGCAGCGAGCTGTGGACCGACGGCCTGGTCGACCCGGACAACCGCCGACCGGTCGATTTCGCCCAGCGGTGCAGGCTCATG
>JAXDQG010000433.1:0-11316 GCA_034667945.1 Acidimicrobiia bacterium
CAACCACGTCCGCATGACGGCCGCGGCCTGCGCGGCGCTGGGACTCCGTTGTGTCGCCGTGCTGGCCGGGCCACCTCCGCAGATCTGGCAGGGCAACCTGGTCCTTGACCATCTGCTGGGCGCCGAGGTGCGTTGGGCCGATCGTGTCGACCCGGTCGCCGCACTCGACGAGGAGCAGGCACAGCTGACGGCCGCGGGCCGAGCCGTGTACGTCATACCGCTGGGAGGCTCGTCCCCGGTCGGCGCACTCGGCTACGTGACCTGCGCCGATGAGTTGGGCAAGGAGGCGCCTCCCGATGCACTCGTCGTCTGCGCCGACTGTTCTGGGGGCACGCACGCCGGTCTGGTGGCCGGGTTCGGCGATCACGAGCGGGTCCTGGGCGTGAACGTCGGCTTCGACGACCTCGACGCCAAGGTCGACGAGTTGGCGGCTGCGACCGCCTCTCTCGCCGGGCGGCCGCGGCCGAGCGGGTCGATCCAGCTCGATGTCGGTCAACCGGAGCCGTACGGCCAGCCGACAGCGGCCACCCGGGGGGCCTTGGAGTTGGCCGCCCGTTGTGAGGGTCTGCTGCTCGATCCGGTGTACACCGGAAGGGCGATGGCCGCGCTCGTCACGCGCTGCCGGGACGGGCGGATCGCGGGCGACCAGCCGGTGGTGTTCCTGCACACGGGCGGACTCCCGGCGCTCTTCACTGATCGCTATCGAGCCTGGTTCCCGCCGGCAGATCCTTCGCGCCCGCGAGCCGGGTGATCCCGCCCGCGTGCCGAGGTGATCCCGCCCGCGGGCCGAGGTGACGTGGCTCGGAGCGACGAGCTCGAGCTGAGCGAGCGCTTGTCACGCTCGGTGCCGAGGGGTGCGCGCTGGCCGAACGGCAGTAGAGCTACGCTCGCTTCGTGCGTGCTCACGACCACATCGAGCGTCCGGGCACGCCGACGCCGGAGCCCCCTCACGCCCGGGGCGTCGAGCGACTACGACGCCGCCATGCACACGCACGGTCCGCCCGCTGGTGGATTCCTGCGCCGCCGCCGCTGAGTGGGCCCGTGCAGGGCTTGGCGGTGTTGCTGATCACGGCGATCGTGGCCGTCGTGGTCCTGACCTGGTGGAACCGACGAGGAAGTGCGGCCGCCGCCTGGGACCCCCGGGTGGCCGCCTTGGTCCCTGTCGTCGAGAAGCTGCGAGGGCTGCGCTTCGAGCAACCCGTCCGGGTGGACCTGCTGTCGGCCACCCAGTGGGCCCAGCGGGTCGGCTCGGTCGCCGGCTCGCGGTCCGGTGCCCAGGCGGTGCTCCGCACGGCCGAAGCGTTGCACGCCCTGGGCGCAGGTGGTCCGGACGCAGACCAAGACGCCTGGCAGGCCATGCTCAGCCAGAGCGGACGGGGTGCCTGGTACGACCCGGGGCGGCAGCGCGTCAGCCTGCTGGGTCGCGATCCGTCGTCACCGCTGGTGCGGGACCGGATCGTTCAAGAGCTCACCCACGCGGTGCAACATCAGGCCCTCGGAGCCTCGCTCGAGCGGGGCCAGAGCATGCTGCAGCCCGTTCTCGGCGCCCTGCTGGACGGCGACGCGATTCGCGTAGCCAGGGCCGACGCCGCCTCGGCTGGCCGCTCGGCCCCCGCCACACCCGCCAACGACAGCCAGGGCCTGGGAAGGTCGATGGTGGACGCCATCGTTGCGTGGCGCGGACAAGAGGGCCTCGACGCCGCCTTGCGCAAGCCACCTTCCAGCCCGGCGGCACTGCTCGATCCGGTGGGCTCCAGCGGCGAGAACAACGGGCCCGACCTGCGACACCCGGCGGCCTCGGCCGGCGAGGAGGTTGTGGCCCGGGGCACGTTGGGCCCGGTCCGGTGGCTCGACATCCTCACGCCGAATGCGGGCATGCCCTCGGCCTTGCGCGCCGCCGCCGGCTGGGTGGGTGACGCGTACCTGCTGGTACGCAAGGGCGGCAAGACCTGCGTGAAGGTGACGGTGGCGGCACCCGATTCCGACCGGGCCACGGCATGGGGCAGCGCGCTGCAACAATGGCGTACCAGCGAGCCCCAGGCGGATCGGACCGTCGAGAGTGACGCCACCTCCTTCCGGGTCATTTCTTGCGTGTCTCCTGAACCTCGCGGTTCCGGGTCCGCTACGGCGCCTTCTGCCTCGTCGGCTCCCGGTTCGTCGGCTCCCGGTTCGTCGCCAGCCGCCGCGTCAGCGCCCATCTGGGCCGCCATATGGGTCAACCAGCTGGTGGCCGCGGCCGGGTCGGAGCAACCCCGGCCCTCGCCCGAGCTGGCTCGGTGCGCAGCCATCGAGGCCACATCACGGCTGTCGCTCGAGCAACTCGCCGACTGGGAGGCGCCGCGAACGGAGCTGCTCGACGGGGTGGCGGCGGCTCGTCCTGGTTGCCAGGCCAATGTCCCCGCACGGGGAGAAGCCGTCGGAGCCGGGGCAATCGTGGGAGCCGGGGGAGGAGGCCGGTGAGCGGCCGTGTCGTCAGCCGGCGTGCTGACTGGCCAGCTGCGCTTGGCGGCGGCGCTTCCTGCGGCTGTCGAAGTAGGCGAGCACGCCCAGGAACACGATGGCGCCGCAGATGAAGAAGAACAGGCTCACCTGCAAGAAGCCGCCGCCTTCACCCGGTGTCGTGGGCTTGTGCCCGGAATTGGGTAGCGGGATGATGCGGGTGACCGGGCGCTGGGTCTCGTCGAGCGGGATGGTGGTGCTGGTGGAAGGCACCGAGGAAGACGAGGCCGCACCAGCCGGCGCGGCGCAGAGAACCGACAACGAGCCGGCAAGGACGGTCAGCCACACCAAGACGACCCGGAATGATCTCGGTCGCAAGAAGGTCACGGGTCAATGGTGCCGCAGGTCGTCCCGCTTCGGCCAGGCAGGTCGGTCGCATCGCGCCGGCCCCCCTCTTGTCGCACCGGCCCGCGCTTCACGCAGCATTGGCGCGGTAGCGGCGGCGCGACCATGAGACGACGGGCCAACCTCGTGTTCTGGCTGCTTGCGGGTCTCGTGGTGCTGGTGCTGTTGGCCCGCTCGACGAGCGCGGACGCGCCCACCACGCGGCCCGAACTGGCCAGCGCTCATGACGCGGGGTCGCCGCGCGTCGTCGACTACGTCCATCGAAACCTCTCCGGCCGCAACCTGGAGCGGGAGAACCTGGCCGAGGCCGACTTCACCGGTGCCAACCTCGACCGCACCAACCTGACCAGGGCCATCCTCACCGATGCCGATTTCACCGATGCCCGTATGGGACGAGCGCTGCTCGTCCGGGCCAACGCGGTGGGGGCCACCTTCCAGAGCGCCGACCTGGTCGGCGCCCAGATGGTGCGGGCCGAACTCAGCCAGACGAACTTCACCAACGCCAAGCTGCGAGACACGGTCATGGTGGGGGCCACCCTGGTGTCCGCCATCCTCGTGCAGGCCGACCTGTCCAACACCAATGCCGATACCGCCGTGCTGCGGGGCGCCCGTCTCATCGGGGCGGACTTGAGCGGGGCCACCCTGACCAATGTCGACCTACGGGGCGCCGAGGCCAGCAAGGCGAATCTGCAGCGGGCCAGCCTGGTGGGGGCGAACTTGAGTGGCGCCAACTTCGATGGCGCCGACATGCGCCGGGTGAAGTTGGACGGCGCGATATGGGACGCCTACACCCGCTGGCCGGTCGGGTTCGACCCCGCCCATCCCGACAAGGGATAGCTCATCAGCGGCGGCTCGAGCCTACGGCCGGTCGCTCAGCTGCGGGCGAGGGCGTCCGCCATACGGTCGAGCACCTGCTGCAAGATCGCCCGCGAAGTGGCGAAGTTCAGGCGGACGAAGCCCTGCCCGTGACGGCCGAAATCGGCGCCGTCGTTGAGGCCGACCCGAGCCTGCTCCAAGAAGAAAGCCGCTGGGCTCTGACCGCTTCCAACCAGCCCCTCCTCGACGAGCTGCCGACAGTCGATCCAGGCGAGATACGTGGCTTCCGGGAGACGATGGGTGCAGCCGGGCAGCTTGTCGGCCACGAAGTCGTGGACCAGGCGGCGGTTGCCGTCGAGATAGCGAACCAGCTGGTCGAGCCAGGCATCGCCTTCCCGCCAGGCGGCCAGCGTGGCCGCCGCACCGGGTCCATTGGCGCCACCGAGGATCAAGCGAGGGAACGACTGGTAGCGGCTGAGCAGACGGTCGCTACCGAAATGGGCGACGGCCAAGCGCAGGCCGGCGATGGAGAACGACTTCGTGGCCGAGGTGAGGGTGACGGTACGAGCGGCCGCCGTGTCGCTGACCGTGGCGAACGGTCGGTGCCGGCGCCCGGGATAGATCAGGTCGGCGTGGATCTCATCGGAGACGACGATCAGGTCCAGCTCGTCGGCCGCGGTTGCCAGGGCGCGCAACTCATGGTCGTCGAACACCCGGCCTGAGGGGTTATGGGGGTTGCAAAGAAGAAGGATCTTGGCTCGGCCGTTGTCGGCGGCGGCGGCGCGTAAGCCGTCGAGATCGAGCGGATAGCCCTCGGCTGCGGGGCCGAGAGGATTGTCGATGAGCACGCGCCCCGTGAGATCGATGGCGCTCAAGAAGGGCGGATAGATGGGCGTGGTGATGATGACGCCGTCCCCGGGCTGGCTGAAGAGCTCGATGACGGCGGTCAGCGGTTGCAGCACGTCCACCGTGACCAGCACCTTGTCGGGGTTGGGTGTCCAGCCGTAACGCCGGGTTGCCCAGGCCGAGAACGCCACCGCGACCTCGTTCGGCTCGCCAAGCCAGGGATAGCCGAGGTCGCCGCAGTGCAGCATCTCAGCCAGGGCCCGAGTGATCGGCGGCGGGGGAGCGAAGTCCATGTCGGCGACCCAGGCCGGGAGCACGTACGGGCCGTAGCGCTGCCACTTGGCTCCTCGACGGCGCCGGAGCATGTGCTCATCGATCGCGTCGAAAGGGCTGCTCGCATCGGCGTCGTCCATGGCGGGCCAGTCTGGCCCAGCTTGGCGGCGGGCCGCTTCCGCAGCGGGTCGGGCGCGCTCATCGAGGCAGACCCACCCTTCATCAGCCGCGTTCCCAACCTCCATCAGCCGCGTGCAACCGAGCCGGCCTCACAAATGAAACCCGCGCTCCCTAGCCTGCGCACATGGACCTGTCGGCCGAGGAGATCCGCGTGCTGGGCTGCCTGATCGAAAAGGAGCACACCACTCCGGACCAGTATCCCCTCACCACCAATGCCCTCCGATTGGCGTGCAATCAGAAGAGCAACCGCGAGCCCGTGGTGGACTACGAAGAGCGCACGGTCGATCGGGCCATGCTCGGCCTCCGCGAGCGCAAGCTCGCCCGGACCGTTGTCGGCGGCGGTCGCACGTCAAAGCACAAGCATGTGCTGGGTGAGGCGTGGGGGCTCAACACGGCGGAAGCCGCCATCCTGTCCGTGTTGGCGGTCCGTGGGCCCCAGACGGTCGCGGAGCTGCGAACCCGAACCGAGCGCATGGCGGACATCGGCTCACCGGACGCCGTGCAGAACGTGCTCGAGGCGATGGCCTCCCGCCTGGAGCCGCTGGTCACGTGCGTCGGGCGCCGCCCCGGCCAGAAGGAGGAGCGCTGGGCGCATCTCCTGGCCGAGGAGATCGACTGGCCGGAGGCCCCGCCCCTCTCAGCCACCTCGTCCGGTCCGGGAGGCGGAAGCCGGTCCGCAACCGCGCAACGCGTCGAGGAGCTGGAGGAAGAGGTGCGCTCACTGAGCAGCGACCTCGACCTCTTGCGCCGTCAGTTCGACCAGCTCTGCGAGCAGCTCGGGGTCGACCCCACCTGAGCGCCGACCCCCGCGGCCAACAGTTGAGGCCGGGCGCTTCGCCCCCTTATGCCAGGCTCAGCGGCCGCAGGCTGTCGGATCTGCCTAGGGCTGGCGCCGCCGGTTCGACCCAACCAGCGATTCCCGGGCCCGTCGCATCTCCTGTCGGCCCTGCCGCACCGAGCTGCGGATGTGGCGATGGCTCAGTCGACGGGTCGCCTGCCCCCTCCGCCGGTCGCGACGGTCGACGACGACCGCCATGATGATCGCGACCAGCAGCAGGAACGCCATCACGGCCAGGATCGTCATCGAGATCACCGTACCGTCGGATCGGCTGCAGGGTCGGGGTCCCCAGACGTCCGGCGACCTGCGCGGAGTGCAAGGAGCCCCCCGAGGAGTCCACCGATCACGCTGAGCACGGCGTCGGTAAGGCTCGGGTGGCGGCCAGCCACGAACGCCTTGCCAAAGGTGAGGATCAATGCCAGGCCGACCAACCCCCCGGCGACGACCCGCCATGACTGCCAGCACCGCCGGAGCCAGAAACCCACCGGCATGAAGCCCGCGAGACGGGCCAAGGTGAGCGGGAGGGGATCGTCCAGCCCGCTGGCGAGGTTCCTGACGCGACTTCGCCACAACACACCGTCCCCCGGCTCCAGGTCGGCGCCGCTCAGGAGGTCGGTCTCGCCCGCTGGTGTCGTGACGACCGCTCGGCGCACCTCTCCCACCCAGCTGCGCTCGGCCCGGGGCTCGTCGCCGAGCGCGACCCGTTGATCGGAAGACCACCCGGCCAGCGGGTCTGCCCCGATCGCCTGATTGGCGAGGACGTCGCCATCCCAGGTCAGGCTCAGCTGCCCGCTCCGAATCTGCAGCTCGAGGTGGTGCCAGGCGCTGTCCGAAAGCACGCCCGGCGCGCGGATGGCAGGGTCGCCACCGGGATCCGATCCTGGCCGGCGCAGTCGGACCACGAGGTCCACACCATCCTGGCCGATCATCAAGTTGGCGCGGTAGACGTCGCGCGTGACGGTGAGGATCCGGGCCGGACCGGATTGCAGGCGGCGCCCACTCCGAACGTCCAGTCGGACGAGCAGATCTCCGCTCCTACGCGCCTCATCCACCCACGCCGGGCCTACAGGGCCCACCAGCGCGGCAGTCCCGTCGAACACCAGGGAGCCGTCAGCGCCGTGCCCGGGCGCGGAGCGGAAGCGAACCGGTAGCTCGAGTCGGAAAGGGAACCAGGCCTCCACCGCCAGAGCCACCACGAGGAGCCAGATCGCCAGCCGTCCGCCGGAGCTGCAACGCGCCACGTAATCAGAGGCCCGGCACGGGCTTGCCGTCGAGCAGCGCAGTGGCCACATCGACCACCTTGCGTCGTTGCGACCGGGCCGATCGCCGCAAACGGTCGAACGCAGAAACAGCATCGAGCTGATGGCGTCCCATCAGGAGGCCGACCGCGCGCTCGATGAACACCCTACGGTCGAGCGCCTCCTGCAGCTGGTCGACCAAATGCTCGTGCCGGTTGGCCAGAAGCGCCGCCAGGATGCCGTCTTCGACGACGTTGTTGAATGCCCGCATGGCCTCGAGGTCACTGTCGTCCCAGTCGTAGGGACGATCGACGTAGACGTTCAGGCTGCCCACGGCGGTCCCGCCCACACGCACCGGCATGCCCAGCACGGCGCGAACGTGGCCGTCGCCCAACCGTTCCGCCAGGCGGCGCCAGCGGCCGTCGGCGAGCACGTCCCGGCTCTGGACGACCATCTCATTCACGAGGGCGTCGATGCACGGACCTTCGCCGGTCTCTTCCTGGGCCAGCTCGAGTCGATCCGCTCCACTGTTGGTCGTTGCCGCGTGACGCAGGGCACTTCCAGCATCGAGCAGCAGGACGCTGCCGCCTGTCACCCCGAACAGTGGAACCATGGCGCCGACGATGCGCTCCATCGACTGCGCCAAGCGGTCAGCCCCGGCCCTGGTCTCTGCCAGCCGGTCGAGGACCTGTTGGAGGGTTTCGGACGGGACGTGCACGCAGGTTCTCCTGGAAACCGCTGTATCAGGTACGTCGAGTACTCTCGCCGCCCCGCTCGGGACACCCGGTCCACACGCGGGGGAACGTGCAGCGTAAACGGGCCGTGGCGGCGGCGCTTGGTCCTGAGGTTCGGGGCGCGGCGCGGCCCCGAAGAGCATGCCCACCTACGGGGTCATTGGCCGCCGGCGTCCGTCGAGCGGCCGTTGCCCCCCTGCGCCGGGCCGTCCCGCTCTACCAGGTACGGCGGGTTCGGTGTGATCAGATCGACCAGGCGCAAGAGCATCCTCGAGGGATGACGGAGCACCAGCAACCGGTCCTCCGCCTGCAGACGACTGCCAGTGGCCAGCAGACGCTGCAGCGTCGTGATGTCGCAGAAGGGCACCTCGCCGATGTCGATCACCACTTGGGGTGCGGCGCTCGAGCAGACGGTAGCCAGCGCCCGCTCCAGCTGGGAGGCCGTGGCAAGGTCCAGCTCGCCCCCGACGACCAATACGGCCGCCCGCTCGTCGATCACCACACTGAGACGCAACGAAGGCGGCATTACCGGCCCTTGGGCACGTCCCGTGCGCTGAGCCGCCGACGCCGTCGTCTCGCTTGCTCGACCGAGTAACTGCACAACCCCATTCCCCACCTCGTGGCGTACCGCGGGGACAGGGCGGGACTACCGATGCTCGTCAGATCGAAGGTCGGGGACCGGCCACCGGCCGATCGTGACACTCGTGATCGACAGCAACTTTAGACGTCCCGGGTCGCCTGCGACGCACGCGCGGGTCGATCGGGACCATTGGCGCAGCCCTCTGGGTGAACAACGCGTCTATTCAGGTCAGCAACAGTTTCTGCCGAGAACCGAACCCGGTTCAGTGAGACGGACCGCCGAGCCGCCGATCGGACCCAGCCATGACGGCGCCGCAGTGCGTTGCATCCCGGCCGGCAGTCAGTGCGCCCCGCCCCCCCCGTGGACATTTGCTCATGATGCCCGATCACCGTCCACCCGCTCACGAGCAGGCTCCATGAAGCGGTCTCGGCGGCCGGGGTGGCTGGTGGCCGCCATGGCATTGGCTGGCCTCCTGCTCACCGGGTGGCAACAGAACCCGGTGGACGCCAGCACGGCCGAGGGCGCGGACCTGGCCGCGTCAGCGCACGTCGCCCCGACAACGGCGTCACCGTCTATCGCCGGTGCGCCATGGACCCCGCCCGCCTTCGCCCTGACGGCGCCCGGATCGGCGACGGGCGCAGGAACCGGGACGATGACCGCGGACGAAACCGGCGTAGCGGCCGAACCGGAGGTGTCGCGTTCGGACGCCACCGCAGTCGCCGGGGGAGAGCAGCGCCGCCACGGCGTCTCCCTCGACGGCTGGGCCCGCACCTGGACGACCTTCGAGCCCGCGACGGTGGCTCCGTTGCACCCCCTCGTCGTCGTGCTGCACGGCCGGGGTGGGTCTGGTCGAACCATGGAGCTACTGGGTCTCGACACGGTGGCGGCGGCCCGCGGGGTCGAGGTGGCCTATCCCGACGCGGTGGACGGCTCGTGGAACGACGGACGCAGCGGCGTCCAATCGGTGGCGGCGCTGGAGCCCGTCGACGACATCAGGTTCCTGGAAACCGTGATCGCGGACGCCATTGCTCGAGATGGCGTCGACCCAGCGCGCATTGCCATCGTCGGGCACTCGAACGGGGCGCTCATGGCGAGCGCGTTTGCCTGTCAGCGCGCCGATCTCCTCCGAGCGATCGTTCTCGTCAGCGGCGCCGGAGCGGACAGCCTGCCCGCCACCTGCCAGCCGTCTCGACCTCTCTCGGTGCTCGAGGTGCACGGGGATCGCGACCGCGTCGTGCCCTTCGACGGCGGAGCAATCGCACCGGCGGATGGTCAGGCGCGGGGCTCCGCGGCTTCGGTGCCGGCTGTGCTGGAGATCTGGCGCCGACGGGCGAACTGCCCCGCCGCCGTCAAGGAGCAGCCGACTGGATCGCCACCGTCAATCCTGGAGCACGCCTCATGTCCGGATGGCACCGAGGTCGCGCTGCAGCTCGTGGTCGGGGGCGGACACGGCTGGCGGCTCGCTCCCGGGTTCGACACGGGCACGACGGTCTGGGGCTTCCTGGTGAAACACGGCATCAGCCGCGTCTGAACCGGAGGGCCCCAGGCACCGCCGGGTGCGATGAGGCTCGAGACCAGCGCCCCGGACCGGGCGGCACACGCGGGCTGGATGTTCTTCCACCAGGTAAGGGTCCCCTACGATGCGCCCAGTGCAGCAACGTGCCCTGGCGGCGGAGCCCGCTGATATAGCGGACGAAGCGACGCCGCCGGCCTTCAGCGGCGCTCCGCCGGGGCACCGCCTGCGGGGCCGCTTCCTCCCCGACCTCTTGGTCGTGGTCGCCCTCGTGGCCTGCGTGGTGGCCTTCTTCTGGCCCTTGTTGCAGGGACGCATGTACTCGGCCGCGCCGAGCGCGCAGCAGGGCATCCTGCCCTGGGCGGTGCAGAAGGTCGACTATCCGAGAGCGGTGCAGGACGACCAGGCCATCCTGAGCTACCCGTGGCAGATCTTCACGACCGACACCGTCAGGCAGGGTTCGCTGCCCTTCTGGGATCCGCACGACTTCGGCGGTTACCCGTTCCTCACCAACGGATCGGCCGGCGTGCTCAATCCCGTACGGCTGGCCCTGGCGCTGACGGTGGACCCGGTCGTCGCGCATGAGCTGTTCTCGATCTTCTTCCTCCTGGCGGGTGGGATCTTCGCCTATCTCCTGGCGCGCGACCTCGGGTTGCGTCGTTGGGGCGGATCGCTGGCCGCCGTGGCCTGGATGTTGTCTGCCTGGAACCTCGGCTGGCTCCACCTCGAAGTCGTCTCGCCGGTCATCGGGCTCTTCCCCCTGGGCCTGCTGACGGTACGACGGGCCGTGCAACGACGGCCGTTGGGCTGGACCGTGCTGGCCGCGGCCTCGTTGGCGTGGGTGCTTCTCTCCGCCCACCTGCTCTTCGGGATCGTCACCGTCACGATTTGCCTGTTCTACGGATTCGCGCTGGGGGTGGCGCCGCTGTTGCGGCGACAGGCGCGTTCGACAGCCGCACCCACCGTGCAAGGGCTCCTGCGCTTGGCCGGGGTGACAGCTGGCTCGGTGATGTTGGCGGCGCCGATGTTGCTGCCTACGTTCCTCGCCCTTCAGGAATCCCCGCGCACGCGTGATCCATATGCGGTCTTCAAGAAGATCTGGCTCGCGAAGCCCTCGTGGTTTCTGACCACGTTCGTGCCGGCCAAGCTGCCGCTCGACTACATGATCCTCAACTACAGGTTGGCCTTCGCAGGGACGGCCACCGCACTGCTCGCCATCGTCGGCCTCTGGAGCTGGCGGCGGCCGGCGGTCCGGTTGGGCGCGGTCCTCGTCTGTGCGATCTTCCTCGTAGCCGTGGGCACGCCGCTCACTTGGCTCGCCTACCACCTCATCCCGGGAATGGACGTCTTCCGGCCGTACTCGCGGCTGATGATGTGGTGGCCCCTGGGAATCGCCTTGATGGCGGGAACCGGCCTCGACTGGCTGGTTGGCAGGGTGGCCGCGTCGACCAACG
>JAXDQG010000434.1:0-7085 GCA_034667945.1 Acidimicrobiia bacterium
GACACCGACGAGCGCCTGTACGACGGGGCCGCGGACGAGCTGCTCATCGAGCGGCTGCCCGCCAGCGGGCGCCTGCTGCTCGTCGGCCACGAGCCCGAGATCGCCGAACTTCTGATGCGCTCGACGGGGGCTCAGGCCAGGATGCCGACCGCCGCCCTGGCCGTCATCGAGGTGGAGCTTGCCCAGCTGCACCGGCTCACGGTCGACCCATGGCCGGGTCCGTGCGGGGTGCTGCAGGTGTTGGTGCCGCCAAGGATGTTGTCGACGGGCTGACACGGGGGCTCACGAGGGGGGCCGAGGGGGGGCTCACACGAGGGGCTGATGTAAGGGGCTGACAAGGGGGGCTGACCCTGCGACCATGGTGTCGTCCAAGTTCGGCCCGAGGCTTGGTTCTTGTAGGGTCCGGGCTGGTAGAAGTCCGAGGGCCGCCGACCAGGAGGCCCGGCGCGACCGCCGGTCCGGCGGACGAGGACTGCGCTAGAGCTGGGACGACAACAAGGGGGCTCGATGCCATATCAGTTCACCGACCGGGGCTTGGCCATGCAGGACGAGGTCAAGCGCTTCATGGACGACCACATCTACCCGAACGAGCGCGAGTACTACGAGCAGCTCGAAGAGGTCGCCCCCCACGGGTACCCGCCCATTCTCGACAAGCTGAAGGCCGCGGCGCGCGAGCGGAATCTGTGGAATCTCTTCCTGCCCCACCTGTCGGCAGACGCCCCGGGCACCAAGCTGTCCAATCTCGACTACTCGCCCATCTCCGAGCAGCTTGGGAAGGTGCCGTTCAGCTCCGAGGTGCTCAATTGCGCCGCGCCGGACACCGGCAACATGGAGATCCTCAACATGTATGGGTCCGAGAAGGTCAAGCGCGACTGGTTGGCCCCGCTCCTCGAGGGTGAGATCCGCTCGGCGTTCTCCATGACCGAGCCGGATGTGGCCTCCTCCGACGCCACCAACATCGGACTCCGCATCGAGGCCAGCGGCGACCACTACGTGCTCAATGGCCGGAAGTGGTTCAGCTCGGGCGCCCTGGCCGACCGTTGCAAGCTGATGATCGTGATGGGCAAGACCGATCCGAGCGCCTCACGGCATCGCCAGCAGTCGATGATCGCCGTACCGAAGGACACCCCCGGCATCTCCTTCGGCCGCAACCCGCACGTGTTCGGCTACGAAGACCGCGGCGGCCACCCTGAGGTCATCTACGACAACGTCCGGGTCTCGACCGACAACCTGCTCGGCGAGGAGGGCGGCGGTTTCGCCATCTCCCAGGCCCGCCTCGGCCCGGGCCGCATTCATCACTGCATGCGGTCCATCGGCGTGGCCGAGCGTGCGCTCGAATGCATGATCAAGCGTTCGCTCGAACGCTCGACCTTCGGCTCGCTCGTGGCCCACAAGGGACTCATCCAGGACTGGATCGCCGAGTCCCGCATCGAGATCGACATGGCCCGTGAGTACGTGCTGCGCACCGCCCATCTCATGGACACCGTCGGTAACAAGGCCGCGGCCACAGAGATCTCGGGCATCAAGGTTGCCATCCCCAACATCGCCATCAAGGTCATCGACCGGGCGATCCAGGTGCACGGCGCCGGTGGTGTCTCCCAGTACTTCCCGCTGGCACACATGTACGCCCACATGCGCACGCTGCGCATCGCGGATGGCCCCGACGAGGTCCACAAGATGACCATCGCCCGCCGGGAGATCATGAAGTACGACCCGGACTTCCGCCTGCTCAACCTCGGTGGGAGCGGAGGATTGAGCGATCCCCAGGTGTTCACCCGTCCCTGACATCCTGGGGCTGAAACGTCTGCTCAGCTCCGGGCGGCCTCCGGGTCGCCCGGCGTTGGCGTTTTGGCCTTGGCATCCGATTGGTTACCGACTTCTGACGATGAGCGACACCCTCCCTCCACCCTCCGCCCGGTGGCCTCCACCCTCCGCTCGGTGGCTAGGGACGAGGTACGGTCTGGCCATGGACGGCATCCACGACCTTGGCGGCATGCAGGGCTTCGGGCCGGTCGAGGATCAAGGCGCCGACGAGCCGCCCTTTCATCACCCCTGGGAGGGCCGGGTCCACGGCATGATGATCTCCCTCGGGGCCAACCGTGCGCTCCCGGGCAGCTTCCGCTACGCGATCGAGCGGATGGGGGCCGTCCAGTACCTCACCACCTCGTACTACGAGCATTGGATGGCAGCCATCGAAACGCTGCTGGACGAGCAGGGAGTCGTGAGCCGCGAGGCCCTGGCCCGGCGCATCGAGCAGGGCCGGGCCGAGCCCGAGCAGCGACTCGACCCAGAGCTCGCCCAGCGGGCCAAGACCGCGTTGACAGCACCGTCCAAACGGGTCTGGCGGGGACCCGACCACCGCTTCACGGTCGGCCAGAAGGTCCGGGCAAAGAAGGACGCCACCACTCATTCGGGCCACACGCGTTGCCCCCGCTACGTGCGGGATGTCGTGGGGGTGATCGAGCGGCTGTGTCCCCTGGAACCGCTGCCCGAGGGTCTGCCCACGCGCGACATCCAGCCCGTACCCCTGTACACCGTCTGCTTCCATTCGCACGACCTGTGGGGCGAAGGTGCTGAGGACTTCACCTTGCGCATCGACCTGGTCGAGCCCTACCTCGAGGAGGTCTGAGATGAGCACCACCGCCGAGCACGACCACGCCCACGAAGACGGAACGACGCACGTCGGTGCCCGCACCAAGGCACCGGCCGAGCTGCGGGCGCTGGCGCTGGAGGCCGAGTTGATCGAGCGGGGACTGGTGTCGACCGACGCCATCGACACGGTGGTGGAGTTCTTCCAGAACGAGGTCGGCCCGCGCAACGGCGCCCGTCTGGTGGCTCGCGCCTGGGTCGAGCCGGAGTTCCGCGGCCGCCTGCTCGCCGATGCGTCGGCGGCGGCGCGCGAGCTGGACATCAGTGGCATGGAGGGCGATCACATGATCGCCGTGGAGAACACCGACACCGTGCACAACCTGGTCGTGTGCACCCTGTGCTCGTGCTATCCCTGGCCGGTCCTGGGTGTGCCGCCGGTTTGGTACAAATCGGCGCCCTACCGCGCCCGGGCGGTACGCGAGCCTCGTGGCTTGCTGGCGGAGTTCGGTCTCGACGTGCCGGCGGACGTCGAGGTGCGGGTGTGGGATTCGTCGGCCGAACTGCGCTATCTGGTCGTCCCGCGCCGGCCCGCGGGTACCGATCAGCTGAGCGAGGACGAGCTGGCCGCCCTGGTCACCCGCAACGGCATGATCGGCGTGGCGCCGGTATGACCGCCGCATCGTCGGAACGCGACCATGGCGGGCAGGGACCGCTCGACCAACCCCTGCCCGACGTCGAAATACCCTTCGACGCACCCTGGCACGCCCGGATCTTCGCCACAGCGGTGGTGGCCTGCCAGCAGCTGGGACTGCCATGGGACGCCTTTCGTGACCAGCTGAAAGAGGCCGTCGCGGCCGATCCCCAGCGTCCTTACTATGAGAGCGTCACCGAGGCGTTGGAGCAGCTGACCGCCCATTGACGAGCCCGCGGTGCCGCCTCAGCCGGCGGACTCCGCTCCGAGCCTCCGCCGCCGCCACGGGAGCCGGGCCGCCAACCGCTGACGACGGGAGCCGGGTCGTGGACCGGCCGAGGGCTTCCCCAAGCGTCGTCGTTCGCGGCGCCGCCGGAGCACCGAGCGACGGTCCGCCGCGGTCCTCGGCGTGAGCCTCAGCGCACCCGACGCGGTCGCACGTTGCAGCGCGGCCACGTTCTCGACCGCGGAGCACACCGCGGCCGCGAACGCCGCGCCGTTTCGGAGGAAGACGTCATGGTCGCCCTGCAGTTCGACGATGGGGGCGGCGAGCTCTTCTGCCATGTGCCGCTGTCGCCGAGGCTGCACCATTCGGTCGCCCACGGTGACCACGACCGAAGCCGGCAGACCGAGATCGGCAGCGAAGGGACGGGCGTCGTAGTGGCGCAGTGCTCGGCCGGCTTCCAGCAGATCCGACGGCGTGCCCCGCTTGGCCTCGCCCAAGAGACGGTCCCGCCAGGCGGCAACCAGCTCATCCTGGCCGCCTACGTCGTCGATGAGTCGGCGAAAGAGCCAGCGGTTGATGTCCCAGCGCAGGGCGATGCCGAAGAGCGGCAGGCTGACCCTTTGAAGGGCGCTGAGCAGCGTCGTGTTGAACGACAGCGAGGTGCCCGCCAGCACCAGGCCGCTGACCAATTGGGGATGTCGCTTGGCGAGGTGTAGCGCGATCGGGCCGCCCATGGAATAGCCGACGGCGATGGCCGGCCCGGCCTCCAGCGATTCGAGTACGGCGGCCGCGTCGTCCGCCACCGCCTCGAGGACGAAGGGCCTCGACGTCCGCAGGCCGCGACCGTGTCCCCGGTGGTCGACGGCGATCAGGGAGGCACGCTGGGCCAGGCCTTGGTAGGTCGCGAACCAGTTCAGATCCGCGGTCGCGGTCCAGCCGTGCAGGAGCAGCACCGTCGGTGACCCCGGCGGGCCCCGGTGCGTCCGCACGAATGTCTCACCCCGTCCGGGCAGGTCCACCACCCGCCCCTCGGGCACGAACAGCGGATCGGGCGCGGACCAGTCGGTCATCCGTCCATGCTGCCCGTTCGGGCTGATCGATACCGTGTCGAGCCCTTCCGCCAGTCGTCGGGCGTCTTGCGTCCGGCCGCTACGGTTGGCGCCCATGGCTCTGAAGCGGCTCTTCATCGGCGCGGCCGCCGGGGTGGTTGCCGGTGGCTCCATGGTGGAAGCCCGGTACCGTCGCCAGCCGGGCAATGCCGTCGCCTATCTCGACGAAGACTGGGGCTCCGACCGCAAGGCACCGGAGCACCTGCGCCTCGGCGGCAAGGTCCGCGTGCGCAACCTCATTCCGGACCGCGAGGTGATGCTCTGCGACATCCGCCCTCGCGTGCGGTTGTTGTCGTCGGGCTCCGTCCGTGAGTTGGGCTGCGATATCCAGCTCGTGTCGCACGAGTCCGACTACCCCACCAGGCCCGATGAGTACTGGACCGCCTGCGTGGTGAAGCCCGGGCGCTACGAGCGGGACACCTGTTTCGAGGTGGTGGTCGACGTGGTCGGCCCGGTGCCTGCGCTCGATGAGCTGTACGCCGTCCACGTGACCCTGAACGTGGACACCTACGGCTTCGTCGGAGCCGAATCGCAGGTGCATCACATCGTCCTGCCCACGCGCTTTCCCGACCCGGCCGACAGCTCGGACTGGCGTACGGTCCCCGGGGCAGCGGTCCAGGTGAAGCCGGTGCGCACGCACCTGCTCAGCCCGTTCGACCGTCCCGTTGAGGTGGTCCGTCGTTACGCCGCCCCGCACGGCCGTCCGGGCGACATCGTGGTGATCGGCGAGTCGCCGCTGGCGGTGATGCAACGCCGATTTCTCGACCCCACGACGATGAGCCCGGGGTGGTTCGCCAGCCGCAGTGCGCAATTCATGTCGGGTGTGGGCTCGTTGGGCACCGCCCCAGGGATGCAGGCCCTCGTCGACGAAGTCGGACATGGGCGCGTGCTGGCCGGTCTGGTGGTAGGCGCGGCGGCCAAGCTGGGCGACGCGGCGGGCTGGTTCTATCGGGTAGCCGGCGCGGGAGCGAAGCTGGTCGACGATGTGACCGGCACCCTTCCGCCCTACGACAAGTTCATCGTGCTCGGCCCCGAGGACAGCAGCCGGGTGTGCAACGACATCAAGGCTGCCACCGGTCTCGAGGCGGTTGTCGTCGACGCCAATGACCTGGGCAACGTCGATGTGCTCGCCGCCACGCCCGCGGTCGACCGGCGGCTGGTCGAGACGGCGTTGCGCACCAACCCGGCGGGGAACGCAGACCAGACGACCCCCTTGGTGCTGATTCGCCCTGGCTGATCCCGGCCTTCATTGGGCGTCGGCGTGCGCGGCTAGGTTGGCTCTCCCGGGGCAGCCCGACTGACGACCCCGAAGATCGACGAGGTGATGGGATGAGTGGACGTGTGGCGGTCGTGAGCGGCGGGGGCCGAGGGATCGGGCGCGCCATCGCCCAATCGCTTGGCGCGCAGGGGCGCCGAGTAGCCGTGTGCGACATCCGCCTGCCCGAGGCCGAGGAGACGGCCCGCCTGGTGCAGGATGCCGGCAGCGAGGCCCGCGCCTTCCGCATCGACGTCACCGACTCCGACTCGGTTGCCACTGGTCACCACGCCATCGCCGACGAGCTCGGCCCCGTGGAGATCATGGTGAACTGTGCCGGCTGGGACGAGTTCTATCCCTTCGTCGACACCGATGAGGTGTTCTGGGACCGCGTCATCGAGATCAACTACAAGGGCGTGCTGCGCTGGACGCACCAGGTGCTGCCCACCATGCAGCAGAGTCGTTGGGGGCGCATCGTCAACATCGCCTCCGATGCCGGTCGGGTGGGGTCGTCACTAGAGGCCGTCTACTCCGGGGCGAAGGGCGGCGTCATCGCCTTCAGCAAGACCATCGCCCGCGAGGCGGCCCGCTCCGGCGTGACCGCCAACGTGGTGTGCCCGGGCCCGACCGACACGGACCTTCTACGGGAAGCGGCCAACAGCCAAGGGGACAACGCGGAGAAGTTCCTCGGCGCCTTGAGCAGGGCCATTCCCATGCGTCGCATCGGCAAGCCCGAGGAGATCGCCGCGGCCGTGGCCTTCTTCTGCTCCGAGGATGCCGGGTTCGTGACCGGACAGACGCTGTCCGTCTCGGGCGGCTTGACGATGGCCTAGAGCCGGTTCGCCGGGGCCGCGGCGCGGTGGGCTGCGCTGGGGCGCCGAGGACCACCCGCCCAACGCCTGGACATACTGGCCAGGTGATGACCACGTTGTCCGCGAGGATGGGCTCATGCGTGCCGACCGGCTGGTGGCCACGTTGCTCTTCCTCCAGTCGCGTGGACGCGTCACAGCCAACGAGGTAGCCGAGGAGCTGGAGGTCTCACTGCGGACGGCCCGGCGTGACCTCGAGGCCCTGTCCATGGCCGGCATCCCCGTGTACTCGCAGCCGGGTCGGGGTGGAGGCTGGTCGCTGGTGGGCGGGGCTCGGACCGATCTGAGCGGGCTCACCGCTGCCGAGGCCCGCACGTTGTTCCTGGTGGCCGGGCCGTCGTCGGCT